>JANWZE010000101.1 GCA_025054955.1 Blastocatellia bacterium
AGGCATTCTGCCGGCCTCTGATGATGATCCATATCCTTCGACGACCAACGGGATTGACGGCGATAATTTATCCGCTTATGAGGAATACCGCGGTTTCGTCGTCCTGTCTGGAGGTATTGACAGGCACAGAAGAACAAACCCAAGTAATAAAGACCTGTTCATTTGGAGTGATGTGTTTTCTGATAACGTTTATGACGCCACCAATCTCCCCTTTCCGAAGCATAGGGTCACGAACGCTGCAAAGGATGCAAACCGTAGAATTAACTTTAATCGTAACAATTCTGGCTATGGTGGCCCCATACCTGGTACTGATCGGCGGTGCTTAGTCGTGGTCAAGGATGATATGGAATTCCGCGACGTATGTTTTGGACAAGGCTTCCCTGACGGAGCCCCTCGACCACCTAACGGGATGGATCGCCTCGAAATATATATTAGGAACCATCGTTGGGCGAGCCCGCCGACTTATCACCCTGACATTCCGGAGCCACTTGACGATGAGGGGATCAAACACACCCAGGGTCACGAGGTGGGGCATGGGATCAATATCCCTCATCGCGCTCCTATTTCACCGCTGTCTGTTATGATAATTGACTATCTCACGCCGGGGTTTAACGTGGAGAGCGATATGCAACGGTGGACCAACATGCCCCATAACGATGTCATACCGCATCTGCGGCTGAAGTAACGGCTCAGAGGTTCATGATGTCAATGTTTATGATGGTGACTAAAATGTGGAGGTGAGTTATGGTAGGAAGTAAGTGGGTTGCAGTTTATGCGATTTTGAGTCTATTTTCACCCGTTGTTAGTAATCAAGATGCGTGGAAGCACCTTGAGTTGAGCTTCTCGGCAGGTACTGGTGTGGCTGAGGAGTTTGTCATGCCGCGCGGCCAAGTTCGCAAAATTTTTTATCCAGGGGAAGAAATCAGGGTTCGGATTAGCCTGTATAATCACATGGAAGAGGAAGTATGGGTGAATTTACCAGAGACCAAGATCACGCAGCATTTTGCTATTGAGTGGGTTGAAGTGCCTGACAAGCGGTTGCGAGCCCGCCCCAGTCTCCAGCTAGGGAAAGTGTACAAAGGCGGGGATATCCAACCCTCAGCCGAGATTGAGAATGTGATTAAACTAGGGCCAAGAGAGATGATTACAACTGAAGGGACGTTCCCTGCGAGGAATATGTCAGTTTTAGTCCCAGGCGAATATGAGATCAAGGTAACGTATGTCGTTCCCCCGGAGATTGAGCAACAGCTACGGCGGTTAGGCCAGAGGATAGTGGTACACGAGCAAAGTTTCAGATTCGAGTTTAGGAAACCGACTACTGTTGAAGATCAATTGGAGATCATGCATAGAGCCGCAGTGCTCCACTATCTCAGTAAGAACTATGAAGAAGCAATAGCGAAGGTAAAGCAGTTGCTCGCCGTCTATCCGAACAGTTCCGCTGCTTATACTTTGCTTGGGAACATCAGTTTTGAGAAAGGCGACTACTTGCAAGCTATCAAGCATGATGAAAAGGCTATAGAGTTGCTTGAATCGGGTGCTGATGTGATTAGGCTGAGGTTTAGAGCGGCTGACCATAATAAAGATCATTTAACTGGATTTCTTAAAGGGAGAATCCAAGCGTCGAGGGAACGGCTTCAGCGCCGATAAGCATGTTTCAAAGAGCGTCGCTGATCTGAAGCCATTGGCGATTCAACAGGTGAAAAAGTAAAAATAGAAGTGCAAGCGGTTCTCTCCGCTCAGGAGTCTCCCCAACATCTTCACCACAACATCCAATCAACCTCAAAATCAAGTCGTCCACAGAACCCCTTTAGTGATTTCTGGCCGATCACGCCATTCGTCCCGAAATCCTCCTTGGATGTGCTTCACGAAGCCTCTGGCAGGGTTGAAACATTTCTTTCCTACGCGCATTTTGCCATTACTTACTCCTGAAACTGACCTGGAATCTGGCCGGTTTTAACGAAGGTTGGTACGGGCTCTTGAAACCATACAATTAACGGTTGACCGCCAGTCAATGGCTGTTTGAAAATCGGTATTGGCTAGTATGAAGCACCTTTTTGTGTGAGGAAAAAGTGGGGGAGAGATGAATCAATAGGGGAGAAATGGTGGTAGCAAAGCCTCTACGCAGAAAGCCAAAGAACTCAGAGAGCCGGTCACAGGGCCAGACAAACTGTGAGACGCTTGGCCGCCGGAGTTGATCTCTGAGTATCTCAACATGAGTGAGCCGGAGGGGCGGAGGAACGTGGCCAGTGTAAAAGATGTGGCCGTGTTGGTGGCGAAGAGTGAAGGTACGATTCGGAATTGGTCTGTCAAAGGCCTCCTGCACTACGTCCGCCTTAATGGTCATTGGCTGATTGATGCGCGTCCTTTCAACCCCCGCCCGTAGGGACTAACCGTGCTGTGATGTTGGCTATGCTCGGTGGTTCGTTGCCGTTGTTGGTAGTCGCGCCACTGATGGCGCGTCAGCGGTGGCGATCAATTGCCTGACTACGAACCTTGACCACGCACTACGGGCAAATGACAAAGGGCCGATTTCGCGTGCTGGCAGTGAGTGTCTTCCCAAATCCTCCGCGCCCTGAAGGGGCGCCAGCAGCTCTCCCATGGGGTCGTTCATGCTGGTGAGCCGCTCGCCGCGAACACCCATCTCTTGGCGCGTCTCCAACGCGCTACGATCGTGTGGCCTGCTGTTCCAGACGTTGCACGTCTGGCGACCTGCTCTGAGGCCGCTTGCGCGGCCACATCCAAACTTCATCTCTCCAGATGTTGCACGGCAGGCGACCTGCTGTTTGCACCTCCGGCCCACGTTGAGCTTCGTTCTGTTCCAGATGTTGCACGTGTGACAACGTTGTCACCAGCCGCTTGCGCGGCCTCCGAAGGGTGAGCCACCATCATGACAATGTCATGAATTCCCACTTGAAGACGGCTCGAACAGAGCGGGTCGCCGGAGGGTGACCCACCATCACAACAATGTCATACAAATGTGCACGGAAAATCGGAGGCTGCCGCTTAGGACGTTCTGCTGCTTGCGGATTATGCTGCTGAATCCATCGGGCGACTCAGTAGCATGAGCAATCCCATAGGACTTACTGCTGCGCTCTCCATGTCGCTTCTCAAACATGGCCTTTCTACGGACTATTAGAGCGGTTTGTGAATGGGGTTACGATGGGAGGGCACACTTCCAGCGTCCATCAGCGAAGCCCCAGGCTAAATGCAGTTGGAAATCGCTCTAGTTTGATGAACGGCACGCGGACGGTGCGCCTGTTTGTGCAAGGGCTGATGGACTGCGGCCAGCCCTGTTCCAACACGGCAGCATTGGTCTGATGAACTGCACACGGACGGTGCGCCTGTTTGTGCAAGGGCCGATGGACTGCGGCCAGCTCTGTTCCGATACAACGATCGCCCACTAGGCAGACTGCGCTCGCCAGGCGAAACACGGTGTCACACACGTCACTTGTTTCGACTATTCGTCTTATGCTAAGCTGCCGCTTACAGGTGCTCATTGGGTGAAAGCAAAGAACTGAGTGCTATGAAACAAGCCAACGTAACCATGCGCCGCGCGCAAGCGAGGAAAGCGGCCACGGCTCCTCTGTTCGACTTCATGCAACCCGCGGAGAAGGAACCGGCGCCTGAATCGGTCATTGAACAAGCGGTATCGGTGTTGCCGGCGTCGCCGCCAGCGCGTGAGAAAACCGCGAGCGCGCGACGTCGCGAAACGGCTCAGACACTGGCGCAGAAGCAGCGCGAGATTTCGGTCTCTGAATTTTTTCTGAAGAACCGGCATCTGCTCGGTTTCGATAATCCGCAAAAGGCGCTATTGACGGCGGTCAAGGAAGCTGTTGACAACAGCCTGGACGCCTGCGAACGAGCCGGCATTCTGCCGGAGATTGCCATCGAGATCACGCAACTTGGGGAAGAGCGATTCCGTGTGGCTGTGCAAGACAATGGTCCGGGCATCGTGCGCGCGCAAATTCCTAAGGTGTTTGGCAAACTCCTTTACGGCTCAAAATTTCATACGCTGTTGCAGCAGCGTGGCCAACAGGGCATTGGCATCAGCGCCGCCGGTATGTACGGCCAGTTGACCACAGGCAAGCCGGTGGTCATTACGTCTCGCGTTGCTGGACGCAAGGATGCCCATCACTTCGAGATCATGATGGACACGGCGAAGAACGAGCCGAAAGTGTTGGTGGATACGACGGTGGGGTGGGATGCGCCACATGGCACCCGGGTCGAAATTGAATTGGAGGGCATCTATCGCAAGGGCGCGCGTTCAGTGGATCAATACGTGGCGCAGACAGCGATGGCCAATCCACATGCGCGGATCATTTACAAGCCGCCGAAAGATGATCAGATCATTTACGAACGAGCCGTCAACGAGCTGCCGGCTGAACCGATCGAGATCAAGCCGCATCCGTATGGCGTGGAGCTGGGCGCGCTCATTAAGCTATTGCGCGAAACGAAAGCGCGTAATCTGAAGTCCGCCTTGCAGAGCGATTTTTCGCGCGTCTCGGCGAAAGTGGCCGAAGAGATTTGTCAGCAAGCGGGACTGGAGCCATCACGTCGGCCATCGTTGATGACGCCGCAAGAGATCGAGCAGTTGTTTCGGGCGATTCCTCGCGTCAAGATCATGGCTCCGCCGACCAATTGTCTCTCGCCGATTGGTGAGCAACAAATTCTGGCCGGGCTCAAACACCTGAACGCCGAGTTTTACACGGCGTTGACGCGCGCGCCGGCCGTCTATCGCGGCAATCCATTTCAGATCGAGGTGGGCTTAGCTTACGGTGGTCAACTGCCATCCGATCAGTTGGTGGAATTGATGCGCTTTGCCAATCGTGTGCCGCTCCTGTATCAGCAGTCGGCCTGCGCGACGTTCAAAGCGGCGCTCAGCGTGGATTGGCGCAGCTATGGACTCTCGCAATCGAAAGGCGCATTGCCCACCGGCCCATGCGCGCTCTTTGTTCACATGGCCTCGGCTTGGGTGCCGTTCACCTCGGAGTCCAAGGAAGCGATTGCCTCATATCCGGAAATCCTGCGTGAGATTCGCCTGGCCTTGCAAGAATGCGGGCGTCGGCTCTCCATGCACATCAAGCGCGGTCGTCGGTTGGCTGATGAGCACCGCAAGCGGTCGTATATCGAGCGCTATTTGCCGGTCATCGGTGAAGCGTTACAAAACATCCTCGACTTGAGCGATCAGCAGCGCGACGCTGCGCTCATCCAACTGGAAGATATTTTGGAGCGGAGCCGCAAGCTATGAGCAGGCAAACGACCACTAAGACAACACGACAGACAACAAAGAACGGACGCGACGAGATTGATCGGCTGACCGTGGAGAAGATCAGGGAGACGGCCGGCCACGTCCACAGTATGATCCTGAGCGGTCGGAAACCGGAATTGAAGTTTCCGGTGCGCGCATTGTCCAATGTTCGCTATAGTCCGGCAAAGGGCTACTTCGAGATCGGCCGCCAGAAGAAAGAACGCACGTTGACCGTCACGACGATCAAAACGTTCGCGCAAACGCTCAAGTTGATGGAACTGTCCAAAGAGCTGATCGAGACGGACGATTTCGCCACTAAGCGAGACGCTTACTATCAGTCGAAGAATTGGAATGAAGCGCGATTTGATGCCCAGGAAGAATCGGACGCTGTCATGGATGACATTGAGGCGTTATTCTCTCTCTACAACATCAATCGCGAGCAATTGCGCTTCTACCCAGAAGAGCACGGCGGCGCGGTGGCTGGCGAGCTGATCGTGATTGATCGTGACCCGGAAACCGGGGCGCGTATCGAAATTGATTGCACGCGCTTCGGCACCGGCTCCTACTCGATTCCTCATTCGGTTGAGCATCTGCAGTTCAAGACCAGCGCCAAATTTATCCTGGTGATTGAAACGGGCGGCATGTACCAGCGGCTACAAAACCAAAAGTTCTGGAAGAAGGCCCATTGTATTCTTGTGGAGATGGGCGGCGTGCCCACGCGCGCGACGCGCCGCTTTGTGCGACGGCTGAGCGATGCTGCCGGCATTCCGGTCTACGCCTTCGTGGATTGTGATCCGTATGGCATTTCGAACATCTATCGCACACTGAAAGTTGGCTCCGGCAACGCCGCGCACTTGAATCAATTCTTCTGTGTGCCACAGGCGACGTTCCTCGGCGTCACGCCGCAAGACATCATTGACTACAAACTGCCGACCCACCCGCTGAAAGAGGTAGACATCAAACGCGCCAGAGACGCGCTCAAGAACGATCCATTCTTCCAACAGCACCGTGAATGGGACAGAGCCATCAAGCAACTGCTCAAAATGGGTGTGCGGGCAGAGCAGCAGGCATTGGCCAAGTGGGGCTTGAATTACGTCATCGAAGAATACTTGCCGAACAAGCTCAAGAATCCCAAAAAGTTTTTGCCGTGACCGTTTGGTCTGACGCCAATGGTCCGCAGAAAAACCATTTTGAGAAGCGACACAGCTAGCAGAACAGCCCAAGCGGCACTCTACGATTTTCTATGCGCATTTTATGATGACATCCTCACGATGGCGGGTCGCCCTCTGGAGGCCGCGAAGCGGCCGGTGACAACGTTACCAAACGTGCAACATCTGCAACAGCAGCTCAAACAATCGTGGCGCGTTGGCGACGCGCCGAGTGTGCGCATGCGTGGCCAGCGACCAAGCAGCATGAACGAGCCGGTGGATGAACGAGGTGGCGCCTCGCCAAGGCGCGGTGCATCATTGGTGAGCGATTCCAGACGTTGCACGTCTGCCTACCCTCTGGTGAGCGGCTATCGCCGCTGGGGTCCAGCGGGCGCTCACACAGCGGCGCCCTACAAAGAACGTGATCTTTTTCTCCACAATCGGTATTATTCCGCGCACTCTGCGCTCATGGCCACGGTCCGCTTCCAACCGGTGAGGAGCTGAACCTCACCTTGATACGAACTACTATGATGACCAACTGTTGATGATGAGTGAGCTTGCAGGCAGGTGTCTTGGCTCGGCTGCCTGAGTTGGTTCGTCTCTTGCTCATGCCGGTAATACTGCGGTAACTTGACGGGGGAGAGATACGAAGATGAGTAACTCAGAATTTGTGATTGATGTTTCAGAGGCAGAGTTTGCCGACGCCGTCGTGCAACGGTCGCGCGAGCAGCCGGTAGTGGTTGATTTCTGGGCGCCGTGGTGCGGGCCATGTCGCGCGCTGGGGCCGGTGTTGGAACAGTTAGCCGAAGAGTTTCAGGGCGCCTTCATTTTGGCGCGTGTCAACACGGATGAAAATCCGAACCTGGCCAGAGAGTTCGGGATCCAAAGTATCCCCAATGTGATGATGTTTCAAAATGGTCAGGTGGTAGACCAATTCATCGGCGTATGGCCAGAAGCGCAAATCCGGCAATGGCTCCGTCCGTACTGTCCGAGCGAAGCGGATCGGTTGGTGGCCATAGGAAATCGCTTTCGTGAACAGGGTCAGGCTGACGCGGCCGCCGAAGCGTTCGAGCGCGCGCTGACGCTCGATGCGACACACGCGGGCGCGCACCTGGGTTTGGCCTGGCTGGCTTTTGCGCGTGGACAGGAAGATCAAGTCGAGCAACATGTGGCTATGATTCCGCCATTGGCGCCGGAGTTCGACGCCGCCCAGCGGTTGCGCGAAGCGATGGCGTTTCACCGAGAGTGCCGCGCAGCCGGTGGAGAGCAGGTGTGTCGTCAACGATTGAGCGAGAATCCCAACGATCTGGATGCGCGGTTTGGGCTGGCTTCTTGTTTGGCGGCAGCAGGCAAATATGCGGACGCGCTGGAAGAGTTTCTGGCGATTGTCGCCAAAGACAAACATTATCGCGATGAAGCGGCGCGCAAAGCGATGCTGACCATTTTCAGCCTGGTAGGCGAACGAAGCGAACTTGCCGAAGAATATCGCAAGCGACTTGCCTGGACATTGTATTAGCCATCGCTCGTATGCTGCTGCGTGTCACGAACGGTCAATCCGTCGGGAGACGAAGAGCGGAGATACTTTCCGCTCCTCGGTTCTCTGCTCTCTTCACACAAGGAGGTTGAATGCGTTTTGGAATTGATTTTGGGACAACACGGACTGTCGTAGCGGCGGCCGACCGGGGTAATTATCCGGTGGTGAGTTTTCATTTGGAGTCAGGCGACGTGCAGCCGTGGTATCCGTCGTTGATCGCTACCCGTGGTGAGCAGTGTTTCTTTGGCCTCGATGCTCAGGCGAAGCCGCAAGAATCAGGTTGGTCTTTCTTGCGTTCGCTCAAACGTCTGCTGGCCGATGCCGGCCCTGAGTCACTGATTCGGGTGGGAGAGGTTGAACTCGGCGCGTTGGAATGGGTGAGCCGGTACTTGACGCAACTGCGCATTGACCTGTGCATGCGCTCCAATATCGGCGTGTCGGCTCATGAGCCGCTCGAAGCGTTAGTTGCCGTGCCGGCCAACGCCAATAGCAACCAACGCTTCATCACGTTGGAAGGGTTTCGTCAGGCGGGTTTCCGCGTGCTGGGATTGGTTAATGAACCGTCGGCAGCCGGCATCGAGTATGCGCATCGTGACGCCGCCAAAGGGAAAACAGGCCGCAAGGAATACCTGGTCATTTATGATCTCGGTGGAGGGACCTTTGATGCTTCGGTTATCAGCATGAAAGACCGGCATCATGAAGTCCTGACGGCAGAAGGAATCGGGCGCTTAGGGGGCGATGATTTTGACGAGCTGCTGTTAGAGCTGGCATTGCAGCGCGCGTCGCACATAGGAGAACTCTCGGCAACGGTTCGCCATCACCTGTTAGAGATTTGTCGTGAACAGAAAGAGGGATTGCATCCCAATACGCGCAAGATGGTGATTGATCTGGGCCGTGCCATACCTGGCGCTGGCGAGGTCATGGTGACGACCGATGAGTTCTATGAACGATGCCGCCCGCTGGTGGAGCGCACTATCGAGACGATGGAGTTGGCCATGAGCAACTCGCTGCGCGGCGAGGCGCTGGAATGGGCTGGCGTGGCCGGTATCTATTTGGTGGGTGGATCGAGCGATCTGCCATTGGTCAGCCGATTATTGCGGGAGCGGTATGGTCGCCGCGTTCGGCGTTCCCCCTACCCGTATGCGGCAACCGCCATCGGATTAGCCATCGCCGCCGACGCCGCGTCCGGCTATAAACTTCAGGAGCGATTCACCCGCTACTTCGGCGTGTGGCGCGAGGCCGATAGCGGACGACGCATCGTGTTTGATCCGATCTTTTTCAAAGATACGCCGCTGCCAGCCGCTGGCGAGCCGCCGCTGATCTTCACACGCGCTTATCAACCGGTTCATAACATCGGCCACTTTCGCTATCTGGAATGCAGTCAGGTGAACGAGGATCACCAACCCAGTGGTGAAGTCACGCCGTGGGATGAAATCTTCTTCCCCTTTGATCCGGCGTTGCAACACGAAACGAATCTTCATCGCATTGCTGTGACTCGGTCTGAGAACGACGTGGCACCGCTGATTCAAGAGCGTTACGTCTGCCATAGCCACGGCGTCATTGAAGTGACCATTGCCCACCATACAGCCGGATTTCAACGAACGTATCGCTTGCGCGAGCTGCCAGAACGGCGCCGTGGCAAGCAAAAACGAGTCGGTCAATGAAGCAGAACGTGAAAAGACTAAGGCGACGGATTGTGGTTGACGAGTACACGACGATCTCATCGGTCTGGGCCGTGCCCGCTCACTTTCAGCCCGGCTTGACCGATGCGCTAATCCTGGCGCATGGCGCTGGCAATGATATGACCAACCCGTTTCTGAGCTTTGTGCATGAGTCGCTGGCAGCGGAAGGCTGGTTGACGATCAAATTCAATTTTCCCTACAAAGAGCAGGGCAAGGCGGCGCCTGATCCTCCGGCCAAACTGGAGCGGGCGTTTAAGGCCGTGTTGATCATCGCGCGACAAAGCCGGCTCAAGCCGCGCCGTGTGTTTATCGGCGGCAAATCAATGGGCGGACGCATCGCTTCACATCTGGCCGCGCAAGGAGAAGACGTCGCCGGACTGGTGCTGCTTGGCTACCCGCTTCACCCACCATCGCGGCCAACGCAACTGCGCTCCGTTCATCTCAAAGAGATCGCCTGTCCGATGTTGTTCATCTCCGGCACGCGCGATGCGTTTTGTCAATTGACGTTACTGGAGCAAATTCTTAAAGAGCTCAGCACGTCGGCGACGCTCCATGTGGTCGAAGGCGCTGATCATTCATTTGTCGTGCCCAAGCAACTTGGCCGAACGACCAAAGACGTCTGGCAAGAGATTGTCCGTGTGACCGCAACGTGGCTCAAACAGGTGTGAGTCGGCGATCGGCGACGCCCTATGCCAAACTTTCTGATCTCCACCGGGAAGATGCGACGATGGAGCGGCTACCTCATTGGAGTATGCGGCATCATTGGAGTATGCGGCTGGAGCCTGATGCTTGGCGCTTTGACCTGTCCGGCTCAGGATGTTGGATCGTCTTCGATTGCTGAAGCAGCAGCCAATCCGCGCGTGACATCGCCCGAACAACTCGCCCGACAGATCGAGCAATACTCCCAGCTCGCGTCTACGCTGCAACTGACGGTCGGGTCGCCCGCTGTGGATCAATCGGCAGCCAAAGCGATCCAGCGATTTTTAGCGTTCGCAAAACCTGCGCCCGGCTGGGAACGGATATTCGTTGATCAGCGCCTGGTCATACAGCTTCCTTCAGGATTCGATCAAACAACCAGACAACACATCCTCGAGCATGTTCAAGCAGCCTACGAGGCCGTCAGCCGAAGATGGCATGCCGACCTCAAGCTGGAGCGCCCGCAGGGCTTCGTTTTTATCAAGGTGTATGACCAGCGAGAGCGCATGGCGCAGGAATTTCAGTTGGGGCCGGAAACGGTTGGCGTAGCTTTTCCCTGTCGGTATATTGCCGTGGCGCTGCCTGTGCAACCACCGCTTGTGGGAGAATCACAGCACTACGTGATCGGCGCAGAATTTCAACAGACGGTTGCTCACGAATTGGTTCATAGCTTTTGTTTCATGCAACTGGGATGGCGCGATGCCGCTCTGTTACCACGTTGGTTTATGGAAGGCCTGGCGCTCTATATGAGTGGCGAACGACACGTCCGTACTGTGATCGAAGGGCCGGGCGGTGTGATCATTCGTGACTTTGATTCTTCGGACGAATACAAGGGATTCCGACAACTGTTTCGATTCCTTCACGAGCGGTATGGACCGCAGCGCACCTACGCTTTTGCGCGCGCGGCGCTCGAACAGAAATCGGCCGACCATGCCCTGGTGTCCGTGTTGAATCTGGCCAACCATACGGCGCTGGTCGGCGCGGCAGTCATCTGGCGTCAAGAGAAAGAGCGATTCCAACGGCGCCTGATTCTGCTGGTCAGCGTGTTGATGTTGGCAGCATGGCTTGTCGGTCGCCGCCATTGGCATTCGTTGCGATGGGTTATGATGTCAGGCATCGTGTGGGGCGCTGTGGTCTATGCGGCCCGGTCTGCTTATTACATTCACACAACGCTGTGGCAACTAGCTGTATTGCTGGCTGTGCCGTTTGGCTATGCGATGGTTGAGTACTCGCGCCAGCGGCACGCGTTGGCAGAAAGCCGACTCCGGCTCATGGTGCTTTCGGATTGGCCACGCCAGGATGAGCTGATGCAGCCGTGGCCCTATGATGATGTAGATGTGGCGGAGATCGCGAGCGCAGAGACCGAATTAGGATGGCTCTGGGGCGAGCGAGAATTCAGTGGCGAGCTGGCGCGCCGACTGAAGGCATTCCTCGATGCGCAGACAACGTCAGCTTTTTACTTTCAAGGCCGCGCCTATCGAATCTGGTATCAGTGGCTCGACACCAACGTGACAGGTGACACAGATGGCCGAATTGAGACAGACCAATGATGCCGCAAGGATTATCTTTGGACCTTCATTCATTCCCAAATCCCATATCACCGCACGTCCATGTCGAGCTACCCAAGCAGCAGGGCACGCATTACACTGATACATTGATTGGGACCATAGCTCACACTTATGGGAGGTGAGCCACGGGGAAGACATTTCCTGAATCCAGCGCTGTGTTGTTGTCAGCGGAGGACGTGCATGGGGAGGTGGCTTCGTTGAGGGCGGCGTTGGAACGGCGACGCGCCGAGCGATGGGCTTACGATCTTTTAGCGCGTCCCGAGGTACGCGCCATGCCGGACAAATTGATTGCCGGCGGGGCGTGTGCGAACGAAGAAGAGGCGATCGAGAGAGCTTTGAAGACGCTGGTGACGGCAGTCACGCGGGAGCCATCCAAATTGTCGTTAGGAAATCAAATGAAGGCATTCAGCGCCAAATTGACGCCACCGACCGGCAGATTGGCCGATCGGTGTATGATCTATATTGACGGATGAGGCGATCAAAATTATTGACGAAGGAACCCAATAAGCATGGAATCGCCCATGTGCAACAGCACGCCACGAAGGATGATAACGTGGGAGCGCCCGCATCTTGCTGGCCCCGGCACGACCGCAGGCGTACACTTCCAGCGATTTTCACAGAAGCAGCACTATAAGTGAGGCAAAGAAAACTGATGGGAGTTCGATGTTCAGGCCAATGTCCCGGCATGCTCGTGTCGTGCTTCACGATGCAGGCGCTTGAGTGACAACTGAGCCTGCGTTGCTTTCTTGACCAGGTGGCCACATCTTCGACCAAGCATAGGCAAAATGACTTTATAGTTTGCGCGGGTACCTTTGAGGTCGCGGTAGAACTTGCTGCGGGTAAGAGCATCTGCTAAATTCCACCGTTAAAGCGCAAGTGTACATGCGGCAATTTAAGCCTAAACGCTCAACTGGCATACTGAGCTTGGAAGCCGAGATCAAAAGGGACTTACAGCGTCACTTGAAATGGTTGGGATTTAGCAAAGATGGAAGCGGACTGCTCTGCCCGCCTGAGTTGACAAAGGAGTGCTTTAAGGCACTGCACGCTTCTCACCGGGACGAGCGCCTCGCCAGAGAAACTGGATTTATAGCCCGCGCCTGGCCGTCACTGTCCTGTTATTTTGCGGATGGATGTGAAGTGCAGCCCTCACACATCTCTCCAAGACTTGAACTCATTCAAGGGGGCACTTGGCAATCCGAGTTGTTTCGCCTTGCCGCACTGACATGGAGTGTACCTGTCTCCCAGGGATATGGTCGGCGGATGCGGTTCCTTGTCTGGGATGACTATAACGAGAGGTTGATTGGTCTGCTTGCCTTGGGTGATCCTGTCTTCAACCTCCGTGTCCGCGATGAGTGGATAGGCTGGAATGTCAAACAGCGTGAAGAACGCTTGGTGAACGTGCTGGATGCATACGTCCTTGGCGCCGTTCCACCATATAACATGATGCTTGGCGGTAAACTAATCGCTTGCCTTGCGCGCACAAGGGACGTTAGGGAAATTTTTACAGAACGCTATCGTGATACATGTGGCATTATTTCTGGAAAGAGGAAGCGCGCGGACCTGTGTTTGATTACAACCAGTTCTGCGCTTGGGCGCTCATCTTTATACAATCGCCTATCACTCGATGGGAACAGGATATTTATCTCAATCGGGTACACCTCTGGGTGGGGTCATTTTCACATTCCCGACGCCTTGTTTGCCAAGATGCGGGAATACCTGAGCAGAATAGATGACAGATACGCCCGTAACTATGGATTTGGTGAAGGGCCGAACTGGAAATTGCGTGCAACTCGAAAGGTGTTGAGCAGGATTGGAATGGACCCAGACCTCTTGCGACATGGAATCTTGCGCGAAGTTTTCGTGTGTCCGCTTGCTTCCAATGCGCGCGAATTCCTAACAGGAAAGGTAGAGCATCCCTGCTTCCCCGACCTGAAGACGAGCAATGAAGTGGCCAAGGCAGCTCTTGCCCGCTGGGTTATTCCAAGGGCAGAGCGCCGTCCAGAGTTCCAAGCGTGGCGTCGGAGCGACACTGAAAGGTTGCTACATCCGCAACTTGGCTGGTCATCTCGGAATGGAGCGGATAGAATCAAGCCTCGGAGGGCATGAAATGGCTTTGGCAAATTTTGACTTGGACGATCTGCGCGAGAAGGTACGCGCTGCATACATGGCCGATGATCCAGTTTTGCATAAGTTTCGTAGTTATGCTCGCAGGTTGCGGGAAGCCGTCAGGCCATTGAAAACCTATGCTGTAAATGCTGTTTCATTCGTTTCAGCAGACGGTGGTGACAACCGCTTGATCTTCAACCCAGCAATCGTAGAGCTAGTTCGAGTTGTTGATTCTCGGGGAAATCAGTGTGCTTTGGATGTCATTCCGAGCACGGTAAGTCTCGCGGAAATGGAGCAGCGTGCCGTTGATGGAAATACTAATTCTGTCGCACCACTGTCACGCCTCTGTCGAGATTTGGGTAAAAGCCTAGAGGAGATGTCATATTTGATTCGTGGGCTCGGACAACCAGGCAAGAGCACTGGAGCTATTCGCTGTTATAGGGACATAGTCGAATGGGCCGTTCTTTACGATCTAGTTGCCAATCCGAGTATCCAATGGGGATCTGATACGATCCTTGTCCGGGACGGGCTGCTGCGAACGAAATCGTTCACTCGTGAGGTCTTCCCCCTCATTGATCAAAAATTACGAAAAGGGGTTGACGCGCATACAAAGCGAAACGTCACCCTATCTCTTGTTGGCGTTGCGAAACAAAGTGCTGTGCTGAGCCGGCTCGCTGTAGCCCTAGAGTTGGAAGAAACTTTTCACAAGCCATTTCCCTGTTACGCGCGGGTTGACGAGGACATTGAAGCAGATTGCTACAATTTCGACAGGACTTGGCTCGACACTTATGAAACGACCGAGGCGGATGAGGATGGAAGGAAATTATATCAGTCAATGGGCAAGCTCTTCCTCGTTAAATTCGGAGACCGCCCTTATGACCCCGTGTGGCCGGTTGACATTGCTGAATGGCAGGTGGGTAATGTTGAGAAAATTCTGGGGCAACTCACTGTCGATGCACAGCAGGGTTTCCCCATTCCAGATTATCCAATGTGCATCCAGCGAGCGCATGGTTTTGCTAAGCTGACTGGCTTGGAGGTGGAAGTGCTGCAAGACATCCTCGTTCAGGAGATGAGTCAGAAACTGACCGACAAGGAGACAGAAAAGCTGCTTAGGATGAAGCATCTGGGAAAATCCCTAGCGGCGATTCGATACAAGGAGGGATGAATGTTATTTGCCGATTCGGAGGTGTTCGGTACTTTTAAGGGATTCAACGAGAAGGGACTAGAATTTGCTGCCGAGATCGTCGCTCCCTACAATGCCTCGATGCTGGAACGTCCTCAGCTTGGTCAATTCTTACTCGTTGAGCTTGGCTCACCCGAAGAGGCGGCGCTGGGGCGAATTACGCGATTTGTTCCTACTGGTTTGCTCACAACACCGGAGGGTGAAGATTACATCAATACCATGCAGCGCCGCCAACAGCCTGTTCCCGAGGACTTGAAGCAGCAACGTTTGAAATACCGCGTGCAAATCAAGCTGCTCGGCGCTGTGCGAATGAATGGCGATGAGGTGATGTATGTGCCTTCACAGAGGCGATTGCCACACCTTGGTGCAAGAGTTGCGCTCCCAAGTGAGAAGGTTCTCGGCGCGCTTTGCAAACTGAGTGGAGGGCAAACAGAGCTAGGCGATTACGTCCTGGGCGAGTTTGTCTATTGCGGTAGCAAAAATATTCCCAAAGCGCCTGTCTTCTTCCGGGCGCTCGATCCGAAACTGCCTGTCATGTTTGACATTCACAACCTAGTTTCCCGCCGGTCGGTTGTCTTCGCTAGAGCCGGTTACGGAAAATCCAACCTCATCAAATTCCTCATCTCCGAACTGTACCGCATGCCTCCCAAAACTGAGAACGGACGAGATGTGGGAACCTTGATATTTGACCCTGATGGCGAGTACTTCTGGCCTGACACTGTAAAGGGGCGTCCAGGGTTATGTGACGTGCCCCACTTGCAAGAGAAGCTTGTAGTTTTCACCAATCGCCCAGCACCCAATCCTTACTACGGAAGCTGGAAAGCTGGCGAAGTTAAACTGGATATTCGTGATTTGCCTGCCCGTGATGTCATCAGCATCGCAGTTTCTCCAGAGCGACAAGCGCAGCAAAATGTTCTAAAGTTGAAAGCCCTGTCATCGAGTGATTGGCGTGGGCTTGTTGATCTGATCCACACTCAGGGGCTTCAAGCGTCTGACAATGATGTGGGTGATTTGCTAGGCTATTCGCCAGAGCAGATTCGTAATAGTACGGCAGAAATCGCGGCAGCCAGAAGCAACATGTTTGCAGTGGTCAGAACGCTTCATGACCCCAATAGCCGCGTGCTCGCTGGAACCCTTGCGGCTCTGGAACGCGGTGGTATTGTCGTACTGGACATTAGCCTCTTGAGTACAGGAGCAGGAAACATGCTGGCGGGCCTCGTGTTGCGGCGAATCTTCTCTCACAATCAAGAATACTTTACGGGCGGACTTCGCGTCCTTCCAACAATAATGGTTCTCGAAGAAGCGCAAAGCGTGCTTGGCCGAAATCTGGAAGAGGGGAGTCCATTCGTGGAATGGGTCAAGGAAGGGCGGAAGTATGACCTGGGGGCAATTCTGGTTACGCAACAACCTGGTTCAATGGCTCCGGAACTGCTAAGTCAAGCGGACAATTGGTTCTGCTTTCATCTCCTGTCTGACGGAGACGCGGGCACTTTGGGAAAATACAATAGCCACTATTCAGATGACATCCTTGCGCACCTAATCGGAGAGCCCATAAGCGGGAACTGCTACATGTGGAGCGCACCTGATCAGCCCTTTGTGCTACCCGTTCGAATCCGCAACTTTGAAGACCTTTATCGTGAGAAAGTGAACAAAGATCCAGGGACGCCGCCTTTGAAGAAAACCATGGCCAAGGACATTGTGGAATTGGTGAGTCAAGCTGAAGGAAGGCTTGCCGAGGCGCTAATTGAAAAACTGAAACAGCCCATCGTAGCGTACGTTGAGCTCCCAGGCGTACTTTCTGGTGGAGCGACCGGTATCGGGGTCGGTTCCGGCCAGTTGTATTATCTTATCCGCGAAATCAAAACGACGGCAGACGCAACGCCAGAAGATGAATTAAAGGTGCTGCTCTTCAATCGAATCTTCGGCGAGGGAAACTATGTCATAGCCAAGGACCCGGGCACGAACAAAGATTACTTCTGTGCATCGGCGCAGGAATGGGAGAGAGTGCTGGGACAAAAACCCAAAGTTCGCTGAGCGGACCTGTCAGCAAGGTATACCGGAGCACAGCCAATAAGAACGGGAGTCATCTCGGAGGAGGCATTATAGGCGAGGAACCCCACTCTTGGAGTTTAGCAATTGAATACACCGACTTGGAAGGTTAATGTGGAGGAGGGGGGTGAAGGAAGATGAGGGGGCCAAACAGAAATGAGCCAGCAGGAGAGACGAGATGCTGCCGATAGGGGAAGTGCCCCCAGATGATCCGGCGAGGGATGGAGAGGTATCGTGGGGTGTCTTGTCGAGACGAATGGTTTGAGCCTATGAGCCAGTATGTGGCGGGATTGGTGGTGAGTCCTAACAAGACGGTACAAGGCATCTACGATCAGCAGGTTGACGAGTGGGGAAAGCCAAGTCGGCGAGCGATGCATGAGGTGATCTTTGAGGCGGGGTGGGATGATGAGGAGTTGATGGTGCAGCATCGGGCGCGAGTGGCTGAGGATGATAGAGGGCGAGGGCGCGAGGTGATCAGCTTAGACTCTCGCGCTGGCGCATCAGCAGCGGAGGCCGCAGATTTATGGGGTGAGGTGCGGTTGAACGGTATGGACGGAAGCGGTTGGTGATCGTACATGAGGAGCCGGATTTGAGCGATTGGCGGCGGTTTTTGCTGACGGATGCGCTGCATTGGGAGAGCGGGCGAGTAATGGAGACGTGGCAGTTTCGGTCTCGCGTCGGAGACTTTTCAGGAGTTCGGCAAGCAGGTGAATGGGTTGGAAGCGGCGCAAGGAAGCACGGAGGAAGCGGTCAGACGCCACTTCCGGTTGAGCTGTGGAACGCCGTCGTTGATTGAACGGGCGCCGGCCTCTGGTTCGACATCGGAAAGATTCCAGTTGGCAAGGGAGAGCCAACCTTGGGACAACGATGCCGCACAATGGCTCGCGAAGTGTTACGCGCGCTGCTGCACCGAGCGAGAGTGCCTGTTTGCTGAGGGCCGCTCCGCTGATCACGTCTTGGAGGTGCTCATGCCTGCGTGAAGCTGATGAACCTTCCAAGTCGTGTAACCTTTCAAGTCCTAATGGGCAGGGACTGCCTGGAAATGACTACATCCTACAAAAGCTTGCCAAAGATTTTCGGTTGCTCGCACAATGTAGGGGAGGTGAAAAGATATGCTGACCAAACTACGAATTGTCAACTTTAAGTGTTTAGCCGATACTGGGGAGCTTGAGATTCGCCCACTGACGTTTCTGGTTGGACCGAATTCGTCCGGTAAGAGTAGCCTTTTTCAGGCGCTCTTGGCGTTGCGTCAAACGGTGGATAGCGCCGATATTGAAAATCCACTGGCTGCTAATGATGGCTGGGTCAAGTTAGGGGGATATTCCGACTTCGTTCACCGACACGAAACGAACCGAAGACTTGAATTCTATTTGGACTTTTTCTGGCTTCTACCCGAGGAGCTACAAAAACTGTTTCCCACATGGCGTGTCACATCACAATCAGATTTCCGGCTTAGAGTCGCATTTCACTACGACCCCCAAACCACACAAGTGAAGTTAGCCGAAGGCGAACTGAGTGTGGCGCGGCCCGCTCAGTTTTCTCAACGGGTTAGGCTTCAGGATGTCCCCGAAGCGCACTATGAATGCCAGCTCAAATGGCCACAAGATGGAGACGAGAAGGAATGGAGATTCGAGACCGTACAACCAATCAAGTTTTATGGTTTTGCTGTATCGCCACAGCAGGTACAAGAAGGGATGCTTGGACTTCTCTACTCCCAGATACTCTCTCTGGCGCTCCAGAATGAACTGCAAAACCTTTTGTATATCGGTCCTCTACGAGAGTATCCCCAACGGGTTTACGTAACGAGCGGACAGGTTCCTCAACATGTTGGTACCAGAGGTGAAAGAGCCGTAGAAGTGTTGTGGGCAGCCCATCGGACTGAACGACTGAGCCAGCTGCTTAGACGAGTTCAGGACTGGGTTAAAGAGTTCGGTATCGCCTCGGGGCTTAAACTCAACCGACTCGGCAAGACAAATCATTACACGGTGGTGCTCATTGATCCGAACACCGGACTTGAGGTGAACTTAAGCGACGTCGGTTTTGGAGCATCGCAACTCGTGCCCATTATCGTAGGCTGCCTCTATGCACCGTTAGGTTGTCTTTTGCTCATCGAGCAACCTGAGATTCACCTACATCCCAAAGCCCAAGCCCAATTGGGAGACTTATTCATAGAGGCAACACAGCAAAAAGACCGGCGAGTAATCATTGAAACGCACAGCGAACACATCCTAGCACGAGTGCGCCGTCGCATCGCGGAGGGGAAGATCGGACGAGAAGACGTAGCCATTTACTATTTTCAACCAACTCCAAGAGGCTCTCAGGTTCGGGAAATCATGCTCAATAAGTATGGTCAGTACGAAGACTTTCCCGAGGGATTCTTCGAGGAGGATTTTGAGGAGGCTTTTGCCCACCTCCAGGCCATGCGCAACAAGATTAAAAAGGAGAGCCGCTAGCTTGTGGAGGAAAAAGAGTGGACGATTGATACCTATGTGCTTTATAAAGCCGCCGACGTTGAGTGGTCCGCCATTATGTTTCTTGGTAACGTGCGCAAGCGACATAAGGTAGCCTTTGACCTTGAAGCGCATATCGAAATCGAGTACCGCACCTGCATCGAAACCACGCAAACGCAAAACAAGCCAGGCTCAGAACTGATCAAGAGATGGTTCGCAGACGTTGTCGCTAAGAAGGCTAGAATCTTTCATAGTGGGAAACTTCCTGTGAAGCACGAAAAGGCACTTCGCGAGCTTGGATTTGACGATGATGACTTGCCCTTCGTGGCCGTGTGTCGGCGAACAACATCGAGGCTGCTCGTCAGCGAAGACTCCGATTATACGGATGCAATAAAGGACTACCTCGTTCAGAAGATGGGTATCCGCGTCTTAACAATTGCTGAGGCAGAGGAAGAATCTGCGCAATGAAGCCTTCTCACCATTCCAATGCGCGATCAGCTTGTTAATAGCGTGGGTTTGGCCAGCAGCTTCTTGACCACGTGTTTTCAGCCAAAGCCGATTTATGCCGACCGCGGAGGAATCATCCTTATGCTATGGCACGCTACGAAGTCAGAAAAATGAAGCACAGGCAGGAATGTCTGTGCCACATTCTCAAGGGCATCCCGAATTTGCATTGCGCCCTCGGCATCACACGATCACTTGTTTCCTGGCTTCTGCTGCGATTAGCTCAGTAGATAAACCCGGCATGCCACGAACATGGCTGCGCCGGTCTTGAATGTAGGGAGGCAGATGAACGCTCTTGATATGACCCGTCTTGGCCAACAGCACGGCTCGCTCGATGGCGTTCTTCAGTTCACGCACGTTGCCCGGCCATGAGTAATCCTTCAAAATCTGGAGCGCCTCGTCCTCTAGCGTGTCTATGCTCAGGCCATATCGGTGATTGAACTCACTAATGAAGTGCTGCGCCAGTAGGAGAATGTCTTCATGACGGCCACGCAACGGTGGCAAGGTGATCGTAAAGACATTGAGGCTATAGTAAAGGTCCTCGCGCAACCGACCGATGTTGACGGCAGCCCGCGGGTCTTGAGAGGTCGTGGCTATCACCCGCACATCAACGACTCGGTCACAGTGGCCGCCTAGTCGGCGAATGCATCTCTCCTCCAACACTCGCAGCAGTTTCGATTGCAGCGCCAATGGCAGTTGCGTGATCTCAGCCAGTAACAGCGTGCCGCCGTCGGCTAGCTCAAAGCAGCCTGCACGAGCTGTTGCTGCGCCGGTCAATGCGCCTGACTCGTGACCAAAGATTTCGCTTTCCATCAGGTGGTCAGCGATGCCTGAGATGTTGAGCGAGATGAACGGTTCCTGCGCGCGTCGGCTCAGGTCATGGATCGTCCGCGCGACAAGCGCCTTGCCCGTGCCGCTCTCGCCGGTGATCAACACAGGAGCATCGCTGCCTGCCGCCACTTCGATCAGATCGTACACCTCTCGCATGACCCGGCTCACACCGAGAAACTCACCGAATCTGGCCCGCGTGGTTGGTCGTGAAATCACGTTGCGCATCCGCCGACGTTGTTCAATCTGGTTACGCGCATTGTCCAGGATGACTTTCAGCTTGGCATAATCCAATGGCTTGGTCATGAAATCCTGCGCTCCTTGCTTCATAGCTTGGACGGCCAGCTCCACGTTGGCGTAGGCTGTGATTAAAATCACAGAGCGTGGTCGTCCCGCCTTGAGACAATGAAGCAGTTCCAGCCCTGATAAGTGCGGCATGACTACATCTGAGATGATGATGTCCGGATCATACGATTCAACCAGAAGGCGCGCCTGCAAACCATCGGCAGCGACACACGCATCGAAGCCCCATGCCTGCAAACGCATCTGCAAGACTTCGCGTATGGCGGCATCATCGTCAACGACTAAGATACGTATCGGGTCGGTCGCCATCCTCTTGCACGCTCCCGTCAACTGACCAGGTCTTTGCTAGTGTAGCGCAAGCCTGCGCTGTCACGCTACTTTCTGGACACATTCACGCCCAATGCGCTATGATGAGCCGCCCTAGCAAGAATTCCAAAATATATCGCGGAGGTTCAAATGCTCAGAAAATATGCCGGGGTAGTTCTCGCGTTGAGCTCGATGCTCAGCCTCCTTATCGGCTGCGGCAGCGAGGTCTCCAAACAACAAACGGCGACGTCCACTGCGAGCCATGAGTCATCTAATAAAGCCGACAGCGCAACGCCCGGCACAGCCACGCCAGCCGCCAGCGCCGAGCAACCTGCCAAACAACCGGCCACGCCATCTACAACGAGCGACCAAATAACCGAGCAATACGCGGTGATTAAAACTAACCTCGGCACCATCAAGCTCCGCCTGTTTCCAGACAAAGCGCCTAAGACAGTGGCCAACTTCGTTGGCTTGGCCGAAGGCACGAAAGAATGGAGAGACCCGCAAACCAACCAACTCGTCAAACGACCATACTATGACGGATTGATCTTTCATCGGGTTATACCAGGATTCATGATTCAAGGCGGCTGCCCGTTGGGCACGGGCACGGGCGATCCGGGCTATCAGTTCGAGGATGAATTTTCTCCCGATTTGAAATTCACCAAGCCGGGCCTGCTGGCGATGGCCAATCGTGGGCCGAACACCAACGGCAGTCAATTCTTCATCACGGTGGCGCCCACCCCCCACTTAAACAATCGCCACACGATTTTCGGCGAGGTCGTCGAAGGTATGGACGTGGTGAACAAGATCGCTAACGTGACACGGGACTCACGCGACCGGCCTGTCACGCCGGTGACGATGCAAAAGGTCACGATTGAACGCGTGTCGGCCAAACCTGCCGGCAAGCCACCAGTCGCGGATAAAACCAAGCCCACAGGAGGTGGCAGGCCATGAGCAAAGCACGACGCCGATCAGGGAGCCGCGGCGGACGATCCGCGCGCTCACGGCCGGCTGAGAGCACAACCAAAAGCACGCTGCGCCGTTGGTATCGAGGTCCACTTTTGTGGATATTCGTCGGAGTGCTGCTGATCGGCGGCATTGTCGCTGCCTATGTTCTCACTCGTCGTCCTCAATACGCTCTGATCGAAACCAGTATGGGCACGATCAAGTGTCAACTCTTCTGGGATAAAGCGCCGGAGACCGTGGCCAACTTCGTCGGCCTGGCTCAGGGCACCAAGGAGTGGACAGACCCAAAAACTGGCCAGAAGGTTAAACGACCCTTTTATGATGGGCTCACATTTCACCGCGTCATTCCAGGATTCATGATCCAAGGCGGCTGTCCACTGGGCAATGGCACGGGTGATCCGGGTTATAAGTTCAAGGATGAGTTCGATCCCTCATTGCGCTTCGATCAGGTTGGCCGACTCGCTATGGCCAATTCTGGGCCGAATACCAACGGCAGTCAATTTTTTATCACCGTTGGAACGCCGACGCATCTGAACAATCGTCACACAATTTTCGGTCAGGTCGTTGAAGGGCAGGACGTCGCTGAAAAAATCGCCAATGTCCCCCGCGATGGCAATGATAAGCCGCTCTCGCCGGTGACGATCAACCGCGTGAGCATTCAATAAAAAACGGAGAGCTGATGAGCGAAGCAAAAATCTATGCCATTTTTCAGACCAGTCGCGGGCGCATCGTTTGTCAACTGTTCCCCCAGTATGCGCCTAAGACGGTGGCTAATTTTATCGGGCTCGCCCAAGGCGAAACCGAATGGACACATCCGCGCACACGACTCAAGACACGAGAGCCGTTTTATGACGGTCTGATCTTCCATCGGGTGATTGCTGATTTTATGATCCAGGGCGGCTGCCCGTTGGGTACAGGGTTCGGCGGGCCGGGCTATCAATTCGAGGACGAGTTCCATCAGGACTTGCGATTTGATCGGCCGGGGCGATTGGCAATGGCCAATTCAGGGCCCAATACAAATGGTAGCCAATTTTTCATCACCCAGGTCGCCACGCCGTGGCTTGATAACCGCCATACGATCTTCGGCCAGGTTGTCGAAGGGCAGGATGTGGTCAATGCCATCGCGAGCGCGGAGACGACGGCACAGGATCGTCCGCTTGATCCGGTGGTGATTGAGAAAGTCACCATCGAGCGCGTCTTCACCGACGACTCGTGTGATCGTGAATGATCTTCCAGCCGCGACCGGTCTTGCGCAGCACCAAGGTGAATAAGCCGCCTTGCTCTCCTGTCAAGGTGCGCAGTTGCCAGCCGCCTCGCACCAATGCGCTGTTTGGTCCTAGTAGCTGAATATCCAGATCAACGAATTCCAAGTGACCCATCTCGGCGCCTTCACTTTGATAGGATTTTCGATACCGGTCCAACGTCGCCTGCCAGCCACGTGTCTTGGAACCGCCGGAGAAAAATGTCAACTGCTCAGACGCCCAGTAACCGTCCATGAAGCCCTCTAAATCGCCGCGATTCCAAGCTTCTACTTGCGCGTTGAGCAGGGCGCGAATGGCAGCAACTTCCCCTTTGCCGGTGATCCGTTGTCCGTGAGCGGTCGTCGCTGCGCTGAGCGTCACAACCAGTATCGCCACCAAGCTAGTCCTGTGTGTCTGCTGCTTCATGCTCAGCTCCTCAGCTATTTTTTGAACGACTGCCAGACCTGCTCTCGTTCAAGTTTGCGCACGATTTCCAGCGCCTCCAGCATGTTCGATTTGACGACACTCCAGTCAGGATATGTCTGCGTATCAATCGCCATCTCGACTTCAACGAGGATGGGATGCAATAACTGATGAAGCTTTTGTAGCTCGATTTTCAGCTTGGCCATCTGCCTCACCTCCGATGTGTGTCCTTCGATGCGTGCCTTGCGTAGAGGAGAATCATAGCATAGACGGCCTTGATCAGATCAGCAGGCGCACCAGCCTGTACAAGCGTTGAGCCATTTTGCGCTCACTTGCTTGCTTGCGGCGTCCGAGTTCGGTATTAAGCAACCCTCCCACAAGCGTTGAGTGCACTTTGCGTTCACTTGTTTGGCGTAAGGTCTGAGGTCCGAGGTTTGAGGCCTGAAGTCTGAGGGCTGAAATCCGAGGACTGAATCTCGGTGTTTGAGGCCTGCTGCTTGATCTCTTCGAGCAAGGCGCGGTCAGCAGGGGTCAAATCAGCTTGAGCGAGCAAATCAGGTCGAACGCGCCACGTCTTTTGCAGCGCCTGACGTCGCCGCCAGCGTTCAATCTCCTTGTGGTTTCCATTCAAGAGGACGTCGGGAACACGCATGCCGCGATACTCGGCCGGACGGGTGTAGTGAGGACAATCGAAAATGCCCTGAGTGAACGAGTCGTGAGAGGCGGATTGATCATGTCCCAGCGCGCCAGGTAATAGTCGCGTCACGGCATCAACCACCACCATCGCTGGGAGCTCTCCGCCGGTCAGAATATAATCGCCAATGGAAATTTCGTCAGTGATCAGATGCTCGACCACCCGTTCATCAACCCCCTCATAGCGTCCACAAATCAGCACAAGATGCTCCATCCGGGCGAGTCGTTGAGCCTCTTGTTGGTTGAACGTTCGTCCCTGCGGCGAAAGCAAGATGATGGCGCGCGCTTCAGTTTCCGGGCGATCTTGGCACAACTTCTCCACAGCCTGAAAAATCGGCTCCGGCTTGAACACCATGCCGGCGCCGCCGCCGAATGGACGATCATCAACCATGTGGTGCTTGTCGGTTGTGAAGGCGCGCAGATCGTGAATGCGAATCTGGATAATGCCGTGTTCCTGCGCCCGCTTGAGAATGCTGAAATCGAGCGGGCCACGGAACATCTCAGGAAAGATTGTCAAAATATCGAACAGCATGGCAATGGTTGCAGCTCATGGGATCATTGATTCTGGTCAATACCATCGTTGTGTCAACGAGCTTGGTGACGCCGTGAAGCCAGTGCGCTCGTTGAGTGGCCAATCATTGATTCAACCGTTGAGTGGCCAATCATTGATTCAACTCGAGTAATCCTTCAGGAGGGTCTACGATGATCTGCTGAGCAGCCACATCCACATGTGGGCAAATATCGCTGGCAAACGGGATGAGATACTCTCTGTCCGAGTCATGTCGAACCATCAGCAGCGGTGTTCCACCCGTTTCGATGACCTCTACGACACGTCCGAGCGTGGCGCCGTCGGCCAATTTCACCTGACAGCCGATCAGATGAAACTGAAAAAATGTGTCTTCCGGTAGAGCGACAAGCTCATTCTCGCTGACCATGACAAGGCTTCCCACCAATGGAGCAGCCTGCTCAATGGTGTCATAGCCGGTGAACTTCAAGATGATCCGGCCTTGGTGGAACCAGTGGTTCTCCAGACGAACCATCAGACGCTCTCCATCAGGCCGTTGCACCCACAGGTCAAGCAGGTGCGTGAACCGATCAGGAAAATCGGTCAACAGCTCGGCCTTAAGCTCTCCTCGCAAGCCGCGCGTCTTGGTGATGCGAGCGACGCTGATCAACTGGCCCTGACACGTTGTTGACATGTTGGTGCCAGCGCGATCCTGTTGAGGTTTCATGTGGGACTACTCAATAATTTCCAACAACAGCCGCTTTTTCAGCTTCATCCCCGCCGCGTTCAAAATGGTACGGATGGCTCGGGCGGTGCGCCCCTGTTTGCCAATGACTTTGCCAAGGTCTTTCTGTGCGACGCGCAACTCTAACACCGTTGTGGCCTGACCCTCGACCTCTCTCACCTCAACTTGCTCCGGATAATCCACCAAGGCTTTCGCCATCATCTCGAGCAGCTCTTTCATAGCTCTGGCCCCCCTTAAGTTATCATCATGCATCTTGTCGTAAGCGTTCGTGCAGACCGGTCGAACTCTCGCTATCTGCTTCGCGCACTTCACACCATCGCTCGATCCTGTGCGGGGGGAGAAAGCCTGCCCAGTTGATGAGGAGAAATTAACCGGTTGTCGCCGGCTGCCGCTTCAATAACCGACGGACTGTATCTGTTGGCTGAGCGCCATGCCGCAGCCAATACTCAACCCGCTCTCGGTCAATTTGAATTTCCGCCGGCTGCTTCACCGGGTCGTAGTAACCAACTGTGTCAACGAATCTCCCGTCCCGCCGAGACCGCTTTTCCGCAACAACAATACGATAAAACGGTCGCTTTTTTGCTCCCATCCTTGTCAATCTTATTGCTAACAATGCCTTAAACCTCCTAGATTATATGCTGATCGTAAAAAAATTCCAATAACTTTTTTCGCCGGCTCAACGCTTGCGGCGATTCTTACGGCGTCGTCGCGCTTTGCGCGAACCGCCATGGGCTGCCGCACGCAACTGAGGTATCTGACCCGTGGCCAGGTCTCTCATCATGGCACGCATCTGTCTGTACTCCATGAGCAGTTGGTTGACGTCCTCAACCGATGTGCCGCTGCCGCGGGCAATGCGTTTGCGACGGCTGCCGTCAATGATCTTGTCGTTGGCTCGCTCCTTGGGCGTCATCGAGTTGATGATCGCCTCAGTTTTCTTCAACTGCTTATCAATCATGGCCATGTGCTCAGGGGTCAACTTGTCTATACCAACCATTCGGAGTAAATCGGCTGGTAGGAAGTCCAGGAGCTTGCCGAGCGAACCAATCCGCTTGGCCATCTTGAGCTGGTCGCGAAAGTCCTCCAGCGTGAACTGATTTCGCCGTAGCTTCTCTTCCAGGCGTAAAGCCTCCGACTGATCCACTTCGGCTTGCACCTTCTCGATCATCGAGAGCACGTCGCCCATCCCCAGAATGCGCGAGGCCACTCGATCCGGATAGAACAGCTCCAGCGCATCATATTTTTCACCGACACCGATGAACTTGATCGGCTGACCAATGACCGCCTTGATCGAAAGAGCAGCGCCGCCGCGTGTATCCCCGTCCATTTTGGTCAAGATGACCCCTGATAACCCAAGACGGTTGTGGAAAGCTTCGGCGCTTTTGACAGCATCCTGGCCGGTCATGGCGTCGGCCACGAACAGAATCTCAATCGGGCGCAGCTCCCGCTTCAATTCTTGCAATTCCACCATCAGCTCTTCGTCAATATGCAGCCGGCCAGCCGTGTCAACGAGCAACGTATCAAATCCTCTCAATTCGGCGTGCTGTCGCGCCTGACGGGCTAATGCCAGGGGATCATTGATTGCCGGATCATCATACACTGGGCGATTGAGCTGGCGAGCGATAATGGCCAGTTGCTGCCGTGCCGCCGGACGGTACACGTCGGTTGACAGCAGCAGCGGATTGCGATTCTGTTTATACAGGTAATGAGCCAATTTTCCGGCGGTCGTTGTCTTGCCCGATCCTTGCAGTCCAACGATCATAATCACGTTGGGAAGACGTGGCGTGAACATCAGATGCGTGGACGTGCTGCCGAGCATCTCTACCAGCTCGTCGTAGACGATTTTGACGACCTGCTGGGCTGGTGAAAGTGAACCGAGAACGTCCTGACCAAGGGCTTTTTGCTTAATGGTCTCAGTGAACTGCTTGACGACCTTGAAATGGACGTCAGCTTCCAGTAGAGCAATACGAATCTCGCGCATTGCCGCCTCGATCTGCTCAGCGGAGAGCCGTGATTGCCCTCGCAGGTCGCGGATGACGCGCTTGAGTTTTTCTGAGAGTGCCTCAAACATATTCGCGCATTCGGCTGCAAAGCCAAAGCAGCAAAGGTATCTGCCGAACCGGTGATTGTCAAGCAACGCGCCGGATGCGATAAAAGTTGCTTGTGCCTCTTCCAACCCTAATGATACAATCCCACGCTTTGAGTTACCCTTATCTTTTGCAAAGAGGTATGCGATGAAGTACTTGTCATGGATCATGATTGGTGTGGCGTTGGCCCTCTGGCCGACCGTCGCCTTAGCGCAAGGAGTCACGGCTTCACAGTCAACGACGCCGGTGAGCAGCGCTTCGCCGATAAATTTACCCACCGGACGCTTCGCCGTCATCAATACGGGCGCGTTTACTGGCCAAAACGGTATTGAACAATTGAAACAACAAATTGATCGCGTCGAAGAGATGTTCAAAGACCGCAAAGCGGAGTTGGTTGCTCTACAGCAACGCGCTGATGCGCTCCAGCGGGAACTCCAGGTGCAAGGTTCAAACCTGACGGCAGCGGCTCTGGAAGCGAAACAAGAGGAGCTGGAGAACCTTCAGTTAGACATCCAGCGCAAGAAAGAAGACTTCGAGAAGGATTACACCAAAGTGCTGCGAGATGCGACCGATCCGGTGGTCGGACGGATCAACGATTTTTTGACCAAATATGCTAAAGAAAACAACATCACATTGGTCCTGGAGGCGGGCGTGCTCTATCAAGTGCGTGGCTTGGCCTATGTTGATCCGGGCCTGGACATCACCAGGATGTTCATTGAGGCATATAATGCCGCCCATCCGGTCACGCCAGGCTCTCCCAGGCCAGGAACGAATCGTTGATCAATTCGTTGAACCGGTTTTTGTTGTTCTACCCAGGGATCGCTCATGAGCTCCGCGCTCGCCACGAAGCATGAAAAATGGCGCACAGGCGGGAACGCCTGCGCCACATTCTCATTAGGAAGACGTCATGGTTATTTTGCCCAACGGGGCTATGCAACAGCGGTTGGCGGCAGTTGAGCCGGATGATAGGAGAAGTCATGGCTGGTTTGCCAACAGGGCTAGGGTCACTCTATGGAGACGATGCTTGATATTACCGAGATCATGAACATTTTGCCCCACCGATACCCGTTCCTCCTGGTTGATCGGGTCATCGAGTATCAGCCGCGGCAGCGCATTGTGGCCATCAAAAACGTCAGCATCAACGAGCCGTTCTTTCAGGGGCATTTTCCTGGCGCGCCGGTCATGCCCGGCGTTCTTGTTTTGGAGGCGATGGCGCAAGTGGCTGGCATTCTGATGTATCAAGAAGTGACCGATCATGCCACCAAACTGATGTTCTTCACCGGATTGGACAAAGTTCGCTGGCGCCAACCTGTGTTTCCCGGTGATACCCTACGGATGGAGTTGACCGTCATGCGAATGAAAGCGCGCTTCTTCAAATTGCGGGGCGAAGCGTTTGTGGATGGTCAACTGGTCGCTGAAGCCGAAATCACCTCGGCCTTGGTTGATAAACATTCGGCTCGTAAAGCGAATCACGCCGTCGCTCAACGACCGAACTTGACATTACCAACGTCATGACCACGATTCATCCCACCGCGATTGTGAGCCCCAAAGCGGAGCTTGGTCAGGATGTCACGGTTGGCCCCTACAGCGTGATCGGCGATGACGTCGTCATTCATGATGGTGTTCGGATCATCTCTCACGTGACGATTGAAGGCCCGACGGTCATCGGCGCCGATTGCACCATCTTCCCCTTCGCCTCAATTGGGTTGGCGCCGCAAGACTTGAAATATCGCGGCGAGCGAACTGTTCTGGAGATCGGCCAGCGGAACACTATTCGCGAGCATGTGACGATTCATCGCGGCACCGAGCAGGGTGGCGGTATCACCCGCATCGGCCATGACAACCTGCTGATGGTCGCAGCTCATGTCGCCCATGATTGCCAACTGGGCAACCACATCATCCTGGCCAATGTCGCTTCGCTGGGCGGACACGTCACCATCGGCGATTACGCGACCTTAGGCGCTCACGTCGGCGTGCATCAGTTCTGTCGGATTGGTCGTTATGCCTTCGTGGGCGCTTACGCCGTGCTGGTCAAAGATGCGCTCCCGTATGCTACCACCTGGGGAAATCATGCTCGCTGCTATGGCCCCAATGTGGTTGGGTTGCGCCGCCGTGGATTCTCCCGCGAGCAAATTCATCTGATTCACCGCGCGTTCCGGCTGCTGCTGCAATCCAAGCTCAACACGTCGCAGGCCGTGGAGGCCATTCGCGCCGAGCTGGGAGGCCAACCCGAAATAGATTATTTGCTCGAATTCATCGAATCATCTACGCGCGGCGTGGCAAAATGAGCAGAAAAGCTGATGGCTCAGCCATTGCACCAGCGAGACAATAACGGGGGCATGCCAACTGCGCAGGCAAAGACTACGTTCATGGAGCCACAAAGCATGGCACAACCTGAACTGACTGAGCAGGGGTGTGCGATCTTCGCTGGGCATTTGGTATCAGTTTCAAGCCCCACCGCTGATCTGTGACCGCTGGAGTCTGGTATGCGCTACGGGTTGATTGCGGGCAACGGGCAGTTCCCTTTCCTCGTGCTGGACGGCGCGCGGCAACACGGCATCCAGATGGTGGTCGCGGCCATCAACGAAGAAACTGACCCGGCTATCAACGACAAGGCGGCCTGCATTGAATGGATCAGCGTCGGCCATCTTGGCCGATTGATTCAATTTTTTCATCGTCAAGGTGTGACCCATGTCATCCTTGCTGGGCAGGTCAAACACGTTCAAATTTTCGGCTCGGCATTGCCTGATTTGAGAATGATTAAAATGCTGGCCAAACTGCGACACAAAAACACCGATAGTTTGATCGGCGCTGTGGTGCAAGAGCTGGAGAACGAGGGCTTCACTGTGGTTGACTCAACCCAGTTCATTGAACCATTGCTCGCGCCGGCAGGACCGTTGACGCGACGTGCTCCCTCGGCCAATGAGCAGAAGGACATCGCCTATGGGTTGGCCGTCGCCCGTGAGATTGCCCGGCTTGATCTGGGTCAAACAATCGTTGTTAAAGACCAAGCGGTCGTCGCAATCGAGGCGATGGAAGGCACGGATGCAACGATTCTGCGCGCTGGCCAATTAGCTCAAGGCAAGCCGCTCACGGTCGTCAAAGTGGCCAAGCCCAATCAAGATATGCGATTTGATGTGCCTGTCATCGGCGTGGCCACGATCGAGACGATGATCCGCGCTGGCGCGACAGCCTTGTCTATCACCTCTGGCAAGACCGTCCTGCTGGGTCGCACTGAATTGGTGGAATTGGCCAATCAACACAGCATCGCCATCGTTGGCACACCGGCTGTTTGAGTATAAACACTGCGGCCGCCACATGCATGCTCGGCACACTGCTGCGCGATCCGAGAACGTTCGTAGGCTTCTGAGAAACACTGCGCACACGCATGTTTGGCACAGCGTGCCGACACGCGGCTGCTGCATGGGTTAGTGATTTCACCAAACAAGGCAACTCACGATGCGCTGGGCTGCGCGACGGCTGTGCATCAGCTTCATCGTTGCTCCCGACAGGCTCAGTGTGCCATACTGCCCCGCGTGATTGGGATCAAGTCGAATCAACGTGGGCCGTCAAGGCAGAACCGAGGCCAAAACAACGGCCGGTCTTTGACCGCTCGATCGGTGCGGTTGATCTCGTGGCGATTCGTCTGGCTGATGGTGCTCGGCCTTGGACTTGTCGCGCTCGTCAGCGCTCGCTTCCCAACCAAGACGTCAGCAATTGTGCCGACGCCGGCCACCGTCATCGGATTTGAGCCGGGTGAGGATCGCAAGCTGGCCAGTTGGGATCAAGTCGTTCAGTATTTTCGCAGGCTGGACGCCTCCAGCAATCGCATCCTCGTTGAAGAATTGGGCCGTTCGACGCTTGGCCGTCCATTCATCGCGGCGACGATTTCGTCTCCGCAGAACATGCAACGACTCGACCGCTTTCGTCAGATTCAGCGGCGGCTCGCTGATCCTCGCCTGATCGCCAATGGGGCTGAAGTAGACCAACTCATTGCCGAAGGCCGGACGATTGTGCTGATCACATTCGGCATTCACTCAACAGAGGTCGGCTCGACGCTCTCCTCGCTCAATCTCGCTTATCGGCTGGTGAGCGAAGACTCGCCGGAGATGCGAGAGATTCTTGACGGTTGCATCATCCTGCTGGTTCCATCGCTCAATCCTGACGGCGTGGACATCGTCAAGCAATGGTACGACCGGACGCTCAACACGCCCTACGAAGGCACATCGCCGCCTCAACTCTATCATCACTACGTCGGCCACGATAATAACCGCGATTGGTACGCATTCACGCAGGTTGAGACGCAACTGACAGTTGATAAATTGCACAACGTCTGGCATCCCCAGATCGTCCATGATGTGCACCAAATGGGAACGACGGGCGCGCGCATGTTCGTGCCTCCATATCTTGATCCAATCGAGCCGAATGTTGATCCGTTGATCGTACAAGGTGTCAACTTTCTTGGCACATCGGTAGCGTGGGAGCTGACTGCACAAAGATTGCCCGGCGTTGTATTCAACGCGATCTTCGACGCATGGGCGCCAGCCCGCGCCTATTCACATTATCATGGCGGTCTTCGCATTTTGTCGGAAACGGCCAGCGCTCGGCTGGCTACACCCATCACGATAACGCCTCAGCAACTGCGGCCAGGGCGCAACTATGATCCGCTACGCTCGTCGTGGAATTTTCCCATGCCGTGGCCTGGCGGCCAGTGGCGGTTGCATGACATCACGCGCTACATGGAAGCCGGCGCAGTGGCCCTGTTGCGCAACGCAGCGCGGTATCGTCAGCACTGGCTGCGCCATTTTTACTTGATCGGCAAGCGAGCTATTGAACCGCGTCAAGACAAGCCATTTGCCTTTGTCATTCAGCCGGAGACGCCTACCAGCGCGGTTGGCCGCGCCTGGATGGTCAATACATTGCTGCGCGGCGGCGTAGAAATTTGGCAGGCCATAGAGCTTACGGAGAACGGAAGACGTTTTCCACCCGGTTCGCTGTTCGTATTTCTCAACCAGCCCTACAGCGCATTTGCCAAGACGTTGATGGAGTCCCAGCAGTACCCTGATTTGCGCCAGTATCCCGGCGGGCCACCAATACCGCCGTATGATGTCACAGCTCACACGCTGCCATTGCTAATGGGCGCGCCTGTGACCACGCTCGGCGAGCGAATCACCGGAGATTTCATAGAGGTCGGTCAACCGCTCCGAATCAATCATCGCGCGTTAGTGCCGGCAAAAACGGCCCGGTTGGGCATCTACCAAAGCTATACGGCTTCGATGGACGAAGGATGGACGCGGTGGGTGCTCGATCAGTTTCAAATTCCTTACACGGTGCTTCGTGATGGTGATATTCGCCGGGGGAATCTACGGACTCGCTGCGATGTCATTATCATTCCTGACGGCTCTCCCGATGCCATTGCCCGAGGTCTGCCAGAAGGTCGTTATCCCCCGGAATATGTCGGTGGATTGTCAGCCGCCGGCGTGGATGCGCTCAAACAATTTGTTCAGGCAGGTGGTCGGCTCGTCGCGCTGAATCGCGCATCCGATTTCGCGATTGAGTATCTGGGGCTACCAGTGAGGAACGTGTTACGAGGACTGACCAGTAGCCAGTTTTATTGTCCCGGCTCCATTTTGCGAATGCAGTTAGAGACGAGTCATCCGCTGGCTCGGGGTATGCCGGCTCAGTCCATCGCCTGGTTTGAATATGGCGGCGCATTTGAGGTAGCGCCGGAGCAGCAGGCCAGCGTGCAAGTTGTTGGCCGCTACGGCGCTGACAATCCATTGTTATCTGGTTGGATTCTGGGACATGAGCGCCTGGCCAACAAAGCGGCAGTCATCCAGATCAGTGTCGGGCGCGGACACGTCATTCTGTTTGGGTTTCGTCCGCAATATCGGGGACACAGCGTCGCCACATTCCCGCTGTTATTCAACGCGCTGGCTGAATAACACGGTGAGACCGGGTGCATGCTGCAACACGTAAGAAGGTGAGGCCTGGCCGATATATGCCGCAACAATCCGACGCGATCTGAAATAATCAGAACGCGCGATTCAAAACGGTTCATCAGCAGTGGCTGAATCTATTTCGATCTGGCATTTCGGGATTGCGTCGGAGTTTGTGGGTCGTTTTCAAGTTTGGCGCGTCAACCTAAATGAAGCCCAGCAAACTTAAGCAGGTGGTGATCGTCTGCGACGGCAGCAGCCTCGGCAATCAAACGGAAAGTCAACGGCGCGCCGCAGCGGTGGCGATTCTCGATTATCAGGGCAAACGCAAAATCCTAGGAGAATACCTGGGAGCGAAAACCAATCAGCAGGCAGAAATTGTGGCCGCCTGTCTGGGGCTGGAAGCTCTCAAACAACCATGTCAGGTGACGGTCATTTCGGATTCCGAGTATCTCATTCACACCATGAACGGTAAGTACAAACGCAGAAGCAATCACGAGTATTGGTTGCGACTAGACCGAGCGGCAGCGCCACACCGGGTAACCTGGACTTGGACGCGCGGCCATGCCGGTCATGAGCTGCAAGAGAAATGCGACCGAGCAGCCCGCCTCATTGCTGCTACCGGCCGCGTTGATCCTGACCAGTTACAACAGATTCTTGAAAACGGATGAGCGACCCGCCTCGCTCGCTCCTGTGGAGCACAGACTTCTCCAGTTACAACAGATTCTTGAAAACGGATGACCGACGCGCCCGCCTGCCGATCGGCTGTGCTGATCCGGGACGGGTGCTCAAACAGGCTACAATAGCGCTTCACTTTTTTCAAAAGAATCGCTCCATGTGTTACCACACACCACAAAGCATCAAAGCGGAGCACGGGCAGGAATGCCTATGCCACAATCTCAAGCGAGCGCAACCCACTTTCTGACAACGGATTGGCTCTCTTCTGTGGAAAAGTTGTTAAAAAGCTGTGGATGAGGTGTGGAAAAAATTTTATTTCGTTTGCCCTGATTCACTTAGCCTCAAAACCACAATATGTAGTGATTTTTCTTGTTGACAATTCATCATGTTGTGGTATACACTGAGGCCACCGTTTAGAGAAAAGCGGGGCACCCGGCAGTCGAAACTGCTGAGGAAAAACAAAACGTTGAACAACAAGGAGCAATCATCAGGCGGTGAGAGAGGGGCGAGGTTTCTGGCGCGGACAACCGTGAGTGAAGCCCGGGGCGAAAATTCAACGTGGTGAGGTGAGAGGGCTTTGACGCAAACAAAACTCACAAGGGGAGACGAAGCGGATATGGAACGAATCAAGGAGCTGCAGCAGAATGCAGAGGTGATGGCGGGTGGTATTCAGGTGGAACGCTACTTTACCATTCCGGGGATTGATCCATTCGAGCAAGTTGAGTGGGAACGGCGCACCGCCCGTATTATGGGAAGCGGAGGCGCGGTCGTATTTGAGCAGCCGGATGTTGAGTTCCCGAAGTTTTGGTCTCAGCGAGCCACGGACATTGTTGCGCAGAAGTATTTTCGCGGGAAGCTCGGCAGTCCTGAGCGTGAATGGAGCGTCCGTCAGATGATTGGTCGGGTGGCCGATACCATCACCCGTTGGGGCATCGGTGATGGCTATTTTGATTCGCCTGACGATGCCGCCGCGTTTCGAGCGGAATTGACCTATTTGTTATTGCATCAGATGGCTGCTTTCAACAGCCCCGTTTGGTTCAATGTCGGGTTTGAAGAAAAGCCGCAGTGCTCAGCGTGTTTCATCCTTTCGATTGAAGATAACATGGAATCAATCCTGGAGTGGTATCGCAACGAAGGGATGATCTTTCGCGGCGGATCAGGTTCGGGCATCAACCTATCCAATCTGCGCTCATCTCAGGAGCAGCTCTCCAAAGGCGGCAAAGCGTCGGGGCCGGTCTCGTTCATGCGCGGGGCTGATGCCATTGCCGGCACGATTAAGTCTGGAGGAAAAACAAGACGGGCTGCTAAGATGGTAGTCCTCAACGTAGATCATCCTGACATCCTTGAATTCATCTGGTGCAAGGCCAAGGAAGAGCGCAAAGCATACGCATTGGGCGAGGCTGGCTATGATATGTCCTCGTTGGATTCGGATGCCTGGATTTCGATCCAGTATCAGAATGCCAACAACTCAGTGCGCGTCAGCGATGAATTCATGCGGGCGGTGCTCGAGGACAGAGATTGGCACTTACGGGCGGTGACCACCGGTGAGATCGTTGCTACGCACAAGGCGCGTGAGCTGATGCGACAAATCGCCGAAGCGGCCTGGGAATGCGGCGATCCAGGCATGCAATACGATACGACAATCAACGAGTGGCATACCTGCCCCAATAGCGGGCGCATCAATGCGAGCAATCCGTGTTCCGAATACATGCACCTGGATAATTCAGCGTGCAATCTGGCGAGCTTGAACTTGATGAAGTTTTATGACACGGCCACAGGCCAGTTTGACATCGCTGCGTTCCGACATGCAGTGGACATCATCATCACTGCGCAAGAAATCATCGTGGGCAATTCCAGCTATCCGACGGAACGAATCACGATGAATGCCAAAGCCTATCGTCAATTAGGCATCGGCTATGCCAATCTGGGCGCGCTGCTGATGGCGCGAGGCCTGCCGTATGATTCCGATGAGGGCCGCGCCTATGCGGCGACGATTACAGCATTGCTGACCGGCGAAGCTTATGCCATGTCGGCGCGAATCGCTGAGAAGATCGGCCCATTTGCCGGCTATGCCATCAATCGTGAACCGATGCTGCGCGTCATCCGCAAGCACCGCGAGAGCGTGGAGAAAATTGACAACAAGCTGGTGCCGGATGAACTGTTGCAGGCTGCCCGCCAAGCATGGGATGAGGCGCTCATGCGCGGCGAGCTGTTCGGTTATCGCAATGCGCAAGCCAGTGTGTTAGCGCCGACGGGCACCATCGCGTTTCTCATGGATTGCGATACGACAGGCATCGAACCTGATATTGCACTGGTCAAGTATAAGAAATTGGTTGGCGGCGGTCAGATCAAGATGATTAACCACACTGTGCCTGTGGCGCTGCGCCGGCTTGCCTATAGCGAAGAGCAGATCGCGGAGATCATGGCCTACCTCGATGAACACGGCACGATCGAAGGCGCGCCACACTTGCGACCGGAGCACTTGCCCGTGTTCGATTGCGCGTTTCGCCCGGCCAATGGGACGCGCTCCATTCATTACATGGGTCATATTCGCATGATGGGCGCCGTGCAGCCGTTTATTAGCGGCGCCATCTCCAAGACCTGTAACTTGCCTCACGACATCACACCGGAGCAAGTCGCCGAAGTCTACATCGAAGGCTGGAAGCACGGCCTCAAAGCGCTGGCGATCTATCGGGACGGTTCCAAGCGGATTCAGCCGTTGACTACGAGCAAGGAGAAAACCAGTCAGAAGCAAGCAGAGGCAGCAACGCCGGCGGCTGATGCGGAGCGGTTGGCAACGATGCCCGCCAAGGTGGCCGAGCCGGTTCGCCGCCGCTTGCCGGATACGCGGCGCGCGATCACCCATCACTTCACCATTCACAGTCAGGATGGCTCCACCCATGACGGATACATCACCGTTGGCATGTACGAAGATGGTTCTCCCGGCGAAATCTTCGTCACGGTGGCTAAAGAAGGCAGCACCATTTCGGGTTTGATGGATGCGTTTGCCACGGCCATTTCTATTGCGTTGCAATACGGCGTGCCGCTGGAAGCCTTGGTGAAAAAATTCAGTCACATGCGGTTTGAGCCATCAGGGGTCACGACGAATCCAGAAGTGCGTGTTGCCAAATCGCTGGTTGATTACATCTTTCGCTGGCTCGCTTCGCAGTTCCTTGACGTGCAATCACAAGAGCAGCTCGGCGTCATGACGGCGGCTGTGCGCGCGAAACTGAGCCAAGAGTCGAATGGTCACCCACCACCAACAGAACCGTTGGCCTCGGCTGCTGTAGCGCCGAAGACAACATTCATCAGTCAAGCGGACGCGCCGCCATGTCCTGATTGCGGGCAGATCATGGTGCGCAATGGGTCATGCTATAGGTGTCACAACTGCGGCAGCACGAGCGGCTGTTCTTAGAGCGGATCGTGAATGAGTTTACTCTGGGCGTGCACCGCCCGCAGCGTGCAAGAGCCCGCAAGATGTGGCGGCCCCCAGCTAAAGGCAATTGAAATCGCTCTAGAGCCGGTTTGGAGCGGTTGTAGAGCGGCGTTCGGCTGGTTTTAAGCCGGCTTTAGAGCGGTTGTAGAGTAGCTTCAGAGCGGTTTGCTCGCCCGTTTGACCGATGGCGTATCTCAGTGCTCACAGATTGGACGCATCTGGATCGCCGCTCACTCTGTGCACTCCAGTGGGTTTTGTGTGCTAGCGTGTCTCAGTGCTCAGATTGAACAGGATTGAACAGGCAGAGGCTGCGCCTGTCGGTTCAACGCACATGAATCTGGCACTAGCTGGTGTTGCTGAACGCCGATTCTGGTGTGGGCTTCATGCAAAGTGGCTTGCCATCTGAGTAGTTGCGCGGGCTTGCCATTGAGCTGCCAGGCTGCGCGGGATTGCAAAGTGATTTTCAGGTGAGGGACGAGGGCAAGCGGCAGTCGGTGACCGGTTGCTCAGGCAGTTGCGCTGAGTGGCTGGTCATCGGCGCGCCGGCGTAATCAAAGCGCCCAGCTTTCTGAGACTAACCAATGCCCCGTCGTCTTTTATTTGCTGCGTACTGATGTGATCAATTTATTTGCTGCGCATTGACGTGATCAAAGCGCCCAGCTTTCTCAAGCGTTCATCAAGGTCCTCATAGCCACGCTCGATATGCTCAACGCCGGAGAGGATGGTTTCTCCTTGCGCTGTCAGCGCCGCTTGCACCAGCGTGGCTCCGGCGCGGACGTCTTTTACTTCCGCTCGAATGCCGTGCAGTAGCGTCGGCCCGTGAATGCGCGCAGCGTGTTGATAGTCCGGGCGATTATCTTCCCAGTTGAAGTTGTAAAATGCCTCTGGTTGCTCGACCGGCGGGTTGAACAACTCGATATTCGCACCCATTTCTCGAAGCTCTTGAACATAGCCGAATCGCTGCTCGAACACCGTTTCATGGATCACGCTTGTGCCGTGAGCTTGCGTCATCAATGTGGTCAGCAGCGGCTGCCAATCGGTCATGAAACCCGGATAGGGAGCAGTCACCACATTGGTCGGGCGGAGCGGGCCTTGATACCAGACATGCAACGATGAACGCCCTACGTCCATTCCTGCACCGATTCGCTCCAGTTGTTCGAGGAAGGCTCCCAGATATTCAGGTTGCACGCGATCAATCCACACATCGCCTTGAGTGGCCAGCGTCATGCAAGCGAACGAGACAACCTCGTTGCGATCTGACATCACTTGGTGATCCGCCCCTTGCAGCTCATCAACCCCATCAATCACGATGGTTCTAGGCTCGGCGCGACGAATCTGAGCGCCCATTTTGTTGAGCATGGCGATCAGATCATCAACCTCCGGTTCCTGTGCAGCATTCTCAAGGATCGTTTGGCCTGGCACCCTGACGGCGACCAAAATCAGCGTCTCAGTGCCGGTGTGTGTGTTTTTCGGAAACCGATAGCGCGCTGCTTTCAGGTGGCCGCCGCGCACCGTGATCTGGTTGCGATGCTGATCAATCTCTGCGCCCATTGCCAGCAGGCCGGCAAGATGACGATCCAGAGGACGTTTGCCGATTGGATCGCCGCCCGGCAACGGCAGCGTCACATGTTCACAACGAGCAATGAGCGGTCCGATGAACATGAAAGAGGCGCGCGACTGTTTGGCCAGTTCCGATGGGATCGTACAATGTGTGAGGCCGCGAGGATCAATGCGAAGCGTGTGACGATCAAGACGCTCGACGCGACCTCCCAGCAACTCGATCATCGTCGCCGCCAGATGGACGTCACCAACATCTGGCACATTGCTTAGCGTCGTTTGTTGCCGTCCGAGCAGCGCGGCAATCATGAGCTTAAAGGCCACGTTCTTAGCGCCGCTGATTGTCACGCGGCCCCGCAGCGGCTGCCCGCCTTGGATGATCCACCGGTTCACGACCACTCTCCCAGATAACGGATCTCTTCTTCCAGCGTGATGCCGAAGCGACGTTCAACTTCAGCTTTAGCTAGATCAATCAGCGCTTTGATGTCGGCTGCCCGGGCGCCGCCCAGATTGACGATGAAATTGGCGTGCATCTCTGAAATTTTCGCCCTGCCGATCTGGTGCCCTTTCAATCCGCATTGCTCGATCAATCGTCCGGCGAAATCGCCCGGCGGATTCTTAAACACTGACCCAGCGCTCGCTCCGGGCGGTTGGTTTTTGCGCTGAACCAGCAGCTCATTCATGGTGCGTTCGATATTGGCTCGCTCATCAGGTCGGCCTCGCAGCCAGGCCGTAAGCACAATCTCGCCTGACTCCTTCAAGCGGCTATGGCGATAGGAAAATGCTAAGTCAGAGGGGGCCAGCTCATATTCTTGTCCATCGGTTCCCAGCACGCGAACTCTTTCTAGCACAGTTTCGATCCAGCACTGACGTGTGCCGGCGTTGCCGGCTACGGCCGCGCCAACCGTTCCTGGAATGCCGATCAGGAATTCGAGTCCTCCAACCTGTTGCTCAGCCGCGCGCCTGGCCAGCACCGCCAGATTCGTACCCGAATCGGTTTCAACAAGACAGCCCGCATGAAACACGATGCGCTCAGCCCGATTCACGATGACCAGTCCTCGAATGCCTTTGTCAGCAACGAGCGCATTAGCGCCAAAGCCGATCACCGTTACCGGTTGATGATGCGCGTATGCCAACCGCAACGCTCCAACCAGCTCACCCGTTGTTCGGGCAACCACGAATAGATCGGCTGGGCCGCCCGTTTTCCAATTGCAGTGTCGGGCTAACGGTTCATGAACGCGGATACGATCTGGGCCGAACCGGTTGGCCAGTTCCTGCCGAAGCGCTGACAGAGCGGGCGTCATCTGAGCAACTCTTCCAACTGAATCGAGCCAGCCGTTTTCGCGTCGCGGTATTTGATGATGACCGGCGTGTAGAGCGACAATCCCCACTCGCGCCCGCGCCCTTTGCTGATGGCACGCGAGCCCGGCACCACAACGGCGTTAGCAGGGATTTCCAGTGGCGCCTCGTCCGTTTTGCGATAGACGGCCTCACGGACCATGTCATACACCGGCGTGGAACCTGTCAAGATCGTGCCGGCACCGAGAATCGCGCCCTGGCGCACAATCGCGCCTTCATAGACGCCGCAATTGCCGCCGATCAGCACATCATCTTCGATGATGACAGGCATTGAACCAACCGGCTCCAACACACCGCCGATTTGCGCGCCGGCGCTCAGGTGTACCCGCTTGCCAATTTGCGCGCACGAGCCGACCAGCGCGTGCGAGTCAATCATCGTGCCGTCGTCCACATACGCGCCGACGTTGATATACATCGGCGGCATGCAAACCACGCCGCGTCCGACATAACAACCATCGCGGATGGCCGACCCGCCCGGCACAATGCGGACGCCATCTTCGATACGAATTCGCTTCAGCGGATAGGTGCTCTTGTCGAAGAACGGAAACTTGTCATTAACGGAGACGTCCTGAATGACACCGATGCGAAAGCCGAGCAGGATGCCTTTCTTCACCCACTGGTTTACAACCCACCGGTCGCCCTGCTTGACGGCGGCGCGGACAGTACCCTCATTGAGGTTCCGTTTCAACTCATCGAAAACGTCGAAATACTCCTGACCATACTGATCCGGCTCGGCAGCGAATAGCTCTTCGATGCGTTGCTGTAAGTCCATCATCAGTCTACCCGGTTGCTGAAGGTTGCCCAGTGGCCTGTAGTAAGCCGGTGGCCAACAACACCTGCCGCACTCTCTCTCTGTTTTCCGGCTTCAGTGGCACAAGGGGCAGCCGGTAATGTTCTTCGATCAAGCCCATCATGCTGAGCGCCGCTTTGACTGGTATCGGATTCGACTCGATGAAATTCACCTGCATCAGCGCCCACAATCGCCGATTCAACTGCCTGGCTTCTTCAAATCGGCCTTCCAGGCACAGGCGAGTGAGCTTGGTCATCTCGGCCGGCGCTTCGTTGGACGCAACCGAAATGACGCCAACGCCGCCTAGTGCCACAATCGGCAGCGTCAGCGCATCATCACCGGAGAACACTTTGAAGTCGTGAGGGAGTCGGTTCAGGATTTCGGCAATTTGTAGCACGTTACCCGAAGCCTCTTTCACGCCGATGATGTTGGCAATACCGGCGAGCCGCGCCAACGTGTTCGGTTCGATATTGCTGCCCGTGCGACCGGGGACGTTATACACAATGATCGGCAAAGCGACGGCATCCGCGATGGCGCGATAATGTGCAACCAGTCCATCGGGCGTCGGCTTGTTGTAGTACGGCGACACAGAGAGCAATCCATCTACGCCAAGTTGTTCGCAGCCTTTGGCCAGCTCGATGACGCGCTGCGTGTTGTTGCCACCAGCGCCGGCTATGACCGGCACACGCCCGGCAGCCTGTTGCACAACGATTTGAACCACGCGCCAATGTTCTTCAGCCGATAGCGTGGCTGCTTCGCCAGTGCTGCCGCAGGGCACAAGGAAATCAATTCCGTGGCTAATCTGATACTCAACCAACCGCTTCAGAGCCGGTTCGTCAATGCCACCATCTGATGTGAATGGCGTGACGAGCGCCGTCCCGCACCCGGTCATCGAACGAAGGTCTTTCATCATTGCCTCCCAATCGTTGCTGACTGGCCGACATTATAAATGATTCATTGCAGTTCTTCCACGATGTGACTGAATTCATAGAAGCCTTTCTTTCCGACGATCCACCGAGCAGCCAGGAGCGCCCCATCGGCAAAACCTTCTCGAGTGCGCGCCACATGTCTCAGCATGATCGTCTCGACCTCTGAATCAAAACTGACCGCGTGAGTGCCCGGTATGTAGCCAGCTCTGACGCTGGTGATGGGCACTGACCGCCCCGGATACCACGCTTCAAGCAGCCGCCCAAGCGTCACGGCAGTTCCCGAAGGAGCGTCTTTCTTAAATTTGTGGTGCGCTTCTTCAATGAACGGATCAAACCCGCCAAATCGGTGAAATAAACGACCAGCCTGCTCGATCAGCTTGAAAAAGAGATTCATGCCAATCGAGAAGTTCGGTCCGTACACCAATCCAATGCCATGCGTGCAGACGATCTGCTTCACTTCGTCCAAATGCTCGTACCAGCCAGTTGTGCCGACGACCATGTTGACTCCCGCAGCAGCCACACGCCGTATGTTCTCCACCACGGCACCAGGCGTAGAAAAATCAATAGCCACATCCACGCCCGACAGGTTCTCCGGCGTCACCCCTTGGAACTGATCGTTGTTAGTTGCATCCAGAACGAGCGAAACCGTGATCGCTTGACTGATCGCTCGTTGCTCAATGAGCTTGCCCATCCTACCGTAGCCGAGAAGCGCGATGTTCATTTCCCTCTCCTTCTGCTGCTGGTCTTCTTCAATAAAACAATGCTGGGTCTGGGTTCTGAAACAACAACTCGTGTAATCGCTTCAATGCTGTTTCGAGGTTTGCTTCGTGCACAATCAGCGCCAAGCTATGCTCAGACGCGCCCTGCGAGATCAGATCGAAGCGCATGTCGTTGAGAGCCTGGAATACGTCGGCAACAATCCCCGGCCGCTGCTTGAGGCGCTCGCCAACCAAACAGACAATGGCGTGATTGTGTGTCACCATTGTTTGAGCTGCATGCCGTAGCTGGTTAATCAATGCTTGCGTCATCTCTGAGGAATCAACAGCCAGCGCCACACGCAGCTCAGAGATCGCAGCGATGTAGGCAAAAAGCCCTGCGCGTTCCAGCGCGTCAAACACCAACTTGAAGAACCGCAGCCGCGGTAGCGAACCGTTGGAGATGATCGTCACGAGCGAGATCGGCTTTTTGTAGGCGAGCGATTTGACGGGCGTTCGTGCCGGTGGCGCTTCCAACGCAATGACAGTGCCGGGCGCGTCGGGCTGCTTGGAATTGTAGATGTGCACGGGAATGGCTTTCTCGTGAGCAGGGAAAAGCGTCTTGGGATGAAGCACCTTGGCGCCAAAGTGGGTCAGTTCTTTGGCCTCGGCAAACGAAAGGATTTTGACTGTGCGCGCTTCGGGCAGCAAGGCCGGATCGGCTGTCATGATGCCGTTGACGTCCGTCCAGATTTGAATGTCTTGCGCATCGAGCGCTGCGCCAATAATCGCTGCCGTATAATCGGATCCTTCAAAACCGAGCGTGGTGGTGATGCCGTCAATGGTTGAGCCAATGTAACCTTGCGTCACGGGAATCTGCCCGGCTTCCAGACATGGTCGCAGCGCGTGAACGATTTTCGGATTCGCCATGTCAAAGAGTGGTCGCGCCCGCGTGTGGTCGTCGTCGGTAATGATGAACTGACGCGCATCGAGCCATCGAGCATTAACACCGGCGCGCCGCAGCGCTTCGACCAGGATTTTTGACGAGATCAGTTCACCATAAGCAGCAATGCGGTCGCGCCCGCGCGGAGTGAACTCACGTAGAATGGCCAGCCCACTGAGCAGCCGCTCAATCTCGTTGAAGTAGCCGTCTACCTCTGATTCCACCGCCGTTGCCCGCAGCCCGCGAATAACTTCCATGTGGTATGCCTTCAGCTCTTCCAGTTGTGTTGTGCCTGCCGCCAGATCGCCGCCAGCAGCCAGCTCAGCAGCCCGCAGAAGCTTCCTCGTTGTCTTGCTCATTGCCGACACGACGATGACGGGATGCTGCGGTAGATAGCCACGAATAATGTTCACGACGCGCTCAATTGATGGTGCATCGGCAACAGAACTGCCACCAAATTTCATCACGATCATAGCGTTCCTCCGGTCAGAACCAACTCCGAAGCCCTCTTTGATGGAAATTCCAAATCCGAATACCGAAATCCGAAACAAGCTGAAACGTCAAAATCTCAATGTTCCAAACACTGCCACTCCTTGTTTCACATTGGAGAGTTTGGTCATTGGAATTTGTTTCGGATTTCGGATTTCGTGCTTCGGATTTCCTCGCAGGGGCTTGGGATTTTCCTTCATTGTAACAACCCCTTCGCCAGTCGCACATAAAGAGCAACGGCTTCGGTCAGTTCTTGCTTGGAGACCTTTTCGTGATCAGTATGCGCATCCAGGATCGAGCCGGGGCCGAGTAAGTAGGGCTGCCCCAGATTGGTGAGCCACGGCACATCGGTTGTAAACGAGACGACACATGTCTCAAACTCGTCGGCACTCCTGAGAAACACCGGCGGCGTTTCGGAGCGAATCTGCACATCAGCCCGACCTTGCACAACAGCGAGCAGCTCAGCTTTGAGCGCCGCCGCATCCTCGACCAAACGAAACATCAACCAAGCATGAGCCTCGTCAGCAATCACATTCGGCGCGATGCCGCCGGCTATCATACCGATGTTGAAATTCGTCTCGCCAAGCAGATCATGGCGCGGCAGCGGCATACGACGTATGTCATTCAACACATCGAGCAGCTTCTCAATCGCCGACTCGCCCATCTGCGGATAGGCAGAATGCGCCGCCCGTCCACGTGTCGTAATCTGCACGCGCATCGAGCCTTTGGAGGCGATAGCCAGTTTATTGCCGGTCGGCTCGCCGTTGATCAGGAAGGCGCTGCCAAGCTCAAGTTGATTAGCCAGCTTGGCTCCGTCGCTGTCGCCTTCTTCGCCGACGACAAAGAGCAGCCCGATGTCTTCAATGCCCTGTTGGCGCAATTCTGCCGCTGCATGAATCTGCGCAGCGATGATGCCTTTGGCGTCGCACGCTCCACGACCATAAATGTTCACGTCATCTTCATGAGACGCTATGAACGGCGGCACGGTGTCAAGGTGAGTGGAAAAAATCAACCGCGGCGACTGCACAAAAGCATAGACATTGAACCGGTCAAGTTGGACTTCTTGCCGCCTCACGCGGTAGCCATGTTCCGCCAGATAGGCTTCCAAAAATACGCCGATGGCCAGCTCATGGCCTGTTACAGATTCAATGTCAATCAAGTGTCGCGTCAAATGAAACAGGTCCATACGCATCGGTCAGTCTTTCCGCGTTCCTTGAAATTCAATGACCAGGCCGTGGCCGCGCGGATAGAGGCCGGGCAGAGCCACTGGCAACTTACCGCTAATCGGAATTTCTCTGAATAAGGCTCGCGCGACAGCCACCTGTGAGTAAATAGACTCTCTCGCGTCGCCAAACGCACACAAGTAAGTAGGAATGGTGGGAGCATCGAGCAAGAGATAAGGACTGCCAAACGAAATGACAATCAGGGGGCGTTCGCTCTCTGCAAGCTGGCGCAACAGCGTGGCGCCGACCGCCGGCAACGTCGCCGTCGCCCCATCCAGTTGCGGACGAATGAAGAGCGAGACAATCACCAGCTCAGCCCCGCGCGCAACATTGACAATCGTCGGCACACGCTCGACGGGTGTCGTGGTGTCCAGCACAATGCGATCCACCTGCCTGATCTTCCTCTGTAATTCGGCAGTGAGCATGCGTCCAATGCTCTGGCGCTCTGACGCGTTGGTGTCCGTGTTTGTGACCACGATGTGAAAAATAGAACGTAGTGTCGCCGCTTGCAGCGGGACTAAGCCGCGATCGTTGCGCACCAGTGTAATGGATTTGCGGGCGATAGTGTGAGCGATTTGCTGCAATTCACTGCGGGCAATGAAACTGTCCAATATGTCAATGCCAGCGAATCGCTGATAGGGTAATCCCAAACGCATTTTGGCTGTCAGAATCCGGCGCACCGATTGGTCAATCTGTTCCTGTTTGATTTCACCCTGACGAACGGCATCCATAACAGCGCGGATGGCCTCATCCGTGTTGACCGGCATTACAATCACATCAACGCCAGCCTTGATCGCTTGAATGACCGCGCTCGCTCCTTTGAAAGAAGCGAGGCTGCCATGCTGAAGTGAATCGGTCAGGAGCAATCCATCAAACTTCATGCCGCGGCGCAACACATCCGACACCACAACGGCGGAGAGCGAAGCCGGCAATGAACCGGCAGTCGAGCCTGCTGACAACGGCGTCGGGTCAACGCTAGGAACAGCAATATGACCCACCATGACGCCACCAACGCCTTCAGCAATGGCAGAACGAAACGGCACAAATTCGGCCGCCTCCAGTTGATCGCGGGCCGCTCCCAACGTCATGAATCCGCCGCTGGTCGGCACGCTCGCACGCGCATAACCGGGAAAGAATTTGGCCACTGCCATCACGCCATACCTCTGTGCGCCACGAACGAAAGCGGCAACATACTGAGCGACCTGCGCCGGATCGTCGCCATACGAACGCACATTGATGGAGTCAGTAGGCTCATAGTGGACGGCCTCGGCCACCGGAGCCAGCAACATGTTGACGCCCAGCACGCGCGCTTCCTGCGCCACGGCTTCCGCTTGCTGTTGAGCCAGTATTGGGTCTCCTGTCGCGCCAACGGCCATGTTCCAAGGAAAGTTCGTTGCACCACGCAGCACCATGCCCGTTCCCGCTTCAACTTCGGCGGCCACAAACAGCGGATAGCGGGACAACTCTTGCAGGCGGTCCACCAACACCGCCGCTTCGTACACTTCGCCAGGCTGCAAGATAATCCCGCCAACGCGCTGCTCTAGCACGCGCTGGCGCAGCTCTTTGAACCCCTCACTCTCTATGTTCAAAAAACTCGTCGGCACGCTGATCATGAACATCTGCCCGACTTTTTCTTCCAAGCGCATCTTCTTGAAGCGCTCGTCAATCCATTGCTGTTCATCCGAAGTGAGCCGACGCTGATAGCGATACTCTTCAACCTTAATCTGCGCGTGGAATGAGGCAGCGCCCAGAGCCGCCACACCTAAGGCCCATGCGAGCAAGAAAATTCCTATGTGAACCAGACGACATACTAAACTCCTCATGACATCATCACCTCCGGCAAACCTGGGGCATAGATATTAGCCTAGCCACTCGTGCATGTAAAACATCCGTAGGAAAGATGTAAAAAGCGGAAGAAAAATGTCCTCGCGCGGATGGCGCGCAACGGCGCTTCTTTGTCTGCTTGCTGGCAGCATAGCGCCCACGTTGCCGCCCGGATTGATCGCGCCACGTGCGCTTGGATAGATGCCCGTTTGTGGCCGGATGCTATCGGGTTTTATCGCGCCGCAGCTCGGTGATCCGCGCTAGAGGACTTCGCGTCACCATCCACGCCCGCCCCCACGTTGATACGAGCAGAGTGCACTGCCCACAGAGAAGCTTATGGAACATCAGCCGGATGAGTCGCTGCATGTGGAGACTCAGTTGATGGTCGTTTCTTAGGAAATACCAACGAGAGAGTGATCGAAACAGTAATCACAGTCGCAATAATGCCGAGTGATAGCCCAATAGGAAACTTGCCGCCGTATAGATCGTTGAGCCATACCATCTTTAATCCGACGAATATTAACACGAGCGCCAATCCGTACTTGAGCATGTGAAACTTGTCCACCGCGCCCGCCAGCATAAAGTACATAGCACGCAGACCAAGAATGGCAAGAATGTTTGAGGTGAAAACAATCATTGGCTCATGAGTCAACGCAAAGATGGCCGGCACGGAATCAATCGCAAAAGCAATGTCCGACATCTCGATGAACAACAGTGCTACCAACAACGGCGTCGCCTGCCACAGACCATTGACGCGGACAAAGAATCGTTGGCCGTGCAATTGAGGTGTGACCGGCACATAGCGCCGGAATAATCGAATCAAGCTGTTCTTCTCCGGTTCCACTTTCGTTTCTGGCGCAAAGATCATCTTAATGCCAGTGAATATCAAAAATGCGCCGAAGAAGAGCAACACCCAATGGTACCGCATCAACGCTGCACCCATGGTGATGAAAATAGCTCGGAAGACGAGCGCACCTAGGATGCCGTAGTACAAAACGCGATGTTGATAGATCGCTGGAACGGCAAAATAGTTGAAGACCACTACAAAGACGAAAATGTTGTCAACAGCCAGTGATTTCTCGACGAGGTAGCCTGCTAAGAACTCTAATCCAACCTGTTGAGCTGCTGCTGCTGGATCAAACCCGGCAATCGCGCTCAGGCGCGGATCACGAGGGAACTTCCAGAGCGCGAAGCGATAGAGCGCGTAATTAAAGACGAGCGCCAGCGTTACCCAGACGGCGCTCCATGCGGCAGCCTCACGGAACGAGACAACATGTGCATGACGATGAAAGACACCTAGGTCAAGCGCCAATAGAAATAATACGAAGCCAGTGAAGGCAGCATAAAACCACCAATACTCTGCAAATGGAAAAAGGTAAATGGTCGCCATGCCGGGCATGCTTTGAAAGCGATGGTGCAGGCTAGTGTGATGACCTCTCAGTCGAACAGCTCTTCGAGGAATGATTTGCGGCGTTTGTACTTGTAGGGCTCATACCCGCGCGGTGGCTCGTAGTTTGACGGCGCTGACCACCGCTCCACCAGCGCCTGTTGTTCGGCTGCTGCGCGCTCCAGAATCTTATCCAGTTCACCGCGGTCCAACCACACACCGCGACATTGAGGACAGTAGTCAATCTCTACGCCCTGCCGTTCGGACATTCTCAGTTCTACATGTTGACATACCGGACAATTCATCAGCTCACCTCCATATTAGTTAGACCCGGCCGCTATTGACTCATCAGCATCCACGATGCTAGCTACCGATCACGCCCCGCGACATCGCCACGCATAACGAACGGGAGGGACTGGGTGATCGGCTCACACTGGCCTTATGGTCCTCACAGCCAGTAGCGTTCTTTGAGGCCGCATCAAAGCGCCAGTCACCTCCGTCGCCATTAGACCCAAAAACTCATTGATGAATCCTCGCAGCCGGTCCGGTCGCCTCCGAGGTGGTGCATCGTTTTCAAAGCGAAAAACTCCTCGTTGGCGAATCTCGCTCAACCATCACATCGTCTTACTTCGTCACATCGTCTTGCTTCAGAAGCTGGCCGCCATCCCTGTGCGAGCCATGGCTTCCAATCGTCTGATCCGTTCCTCGGTGGCCGGATGCGTGCTGAACAGCCGCAGCATGCCTCCACCAGAAAACGGATTGATGATGAACATGTGCGCAGTGGCTGGCGTGCCGCTGGTCATGGGCACTTGTCGGCTCCATGCTTCAATCTTGCGTAAGGCACTAGCCAGCGCCAGAGGACGACCTGTCAGCCGGGCGCCCGCTTCATCTGCCATAAACTCGCGTGAACGAGAGATGGCTGCCTGAATCAGTACTGCTGCGATCGGCGCTACGATCACGCCTAACAAGCCGGCTGCCGGATGGCTCTCCTCTTCGTCGCTGGATGAGCCACCCAAAAGAGAGCGCCACATAGCCATCTCCGCCAGCATGCTCAACGCGCCCGCAATGGTGGCAGCAACCGTCATCACCAGTGTATCGCGGTTTTTAACATGTCCCAATTCGTGAGCAAGGACGCCAGCTAACTCATCCCGATTGAGCAACTGCAACAGCCCTTCTGTGACAGCCACCGCTGCGTGCTGTGGGTTGCGTCCCGTAGCAAATGCATTGGGCGTGGCTTCTGGGATGATATAAACCTTTGGCATAGGCAGCCCGCCACGAATGGCAAGCTCCCGCACGATCGCGTATAACTCTGGTGCGTCTGCTTCGGTGACCGGCTGCGCGCCGTACATGCGTAGCACAATCTTATCGGAAAACCAGTAGGCGCTGAAGTTCATGACCAGTGCCAGCCCCAGGGCAATCATCAGCCCGCTTTGTCCACCCAACGCCTGACCACCCCACAACAACAAGGCTGTGAGGGTCGCTAGCAAAGCTACAGTTTTGAATCTGTTCATAGTCAAGCTCCTTCATTGATAGCCATAAAAAAGACCTTTTGTAGCTTCTGCCACAAAAGGTCTTGATCCCTTAGCTCATTCGAGCTTGGTTGGTTGACCGGGTTGCCCTATGTCAAGCAACCGTGTTGACGATCTAACCAAACCCCTCGGGGTGATCTACTCCCCTTTTCTGCGTTTTTAAGAACAGTCATTTTATGAATGTAGTTGGCTGGTGTCAACAGTTTATACGGGTGGATTTTTATTTATGAAAAAATTTTTGAAGAAAACTTGACAAACTCATACTAAGATTTTATTATATTGTCGCAATAAAAAATTGCCTGACTCGATAGAGGAACAACTCGGTCGGGTCAGAAATCTAGTAATGTAGGAGGATAAGACAATGATTCTGGCACGACGATATGATCCGATTCGAGAACTGACCACATTCGATCCATTTCGCGATTTGGTCACGTTGCAACAGAGGATCAATCGCATGTTTGATGAAATCTTCCCGTCGGCTGAACCGTCTGGATTGAAGATGCACACATGGTCGCCGTCGGTTGATATTTATGAGCAGCCGGAAGCGTTGGTCATTGAAGCGGAGCTTCCCGGCCTGAGCAAGCAGGATGTCTCGGTGAAGCTGGAGAATAATACGCTGACAATCCAAGGTGAGCGGAAGCTGGCTCACGAAGACAAGCGTGAGAACTATCATCGTATTGAGCGGGCGTATGGCTCATTTGTGCGCAGCTTCACGCTTCCCACCAATGTTGACACAGAAAAGATCAATGCTGAGTTCAAGGATGGCGTCCTACACATTGTGTTGCCCAAGCGGGAAGAGGCCAAACCGCGAGAGATCGAAGTCAAGGTCGGTTGAAACACAGCGGCCTGGAAGCGAGCACAGCGACCCTCGTGCCGTCGTGGTGGTTGGCGCTGTGCTCGCCCAGGATAATAGATGAGGTTGAATGGTTAATCGAGGGGAGAGCTGCTGGCTGGCATGCGGTTTGACTCAGCAGTTGTTCCCCATTCCGCATCCGTATCGAGTACTCAGCAATCGGTTTGACGCACTAGTTGTTTGTGAACAGATGGGCAAGCCAATAATGGACATGGATGGACACGGACAAGTTCGCTCAACGGATCAGGCCATGCCCACGGTCAATCTCGTTCTTCGTTCATTCGTGTCCAAGGAGAGATCATGAACGATTCGGAATCTCTGCAAGAGCAACTAGAAGTTCTGCCTGTGCTGCCGGTGAAAAATACGGTGCTTTTCCCGTATTTAGGCCTTCCGCTTGCTGTGGGTCGGCCGGCCTCGCTGGCGGCGGTCGAAGCGGCGCTACAAAGTGAAGAGAAAGAAATCGTCGTGGTGGCGCAGCGTGATGCATCCATCGAAACGCCGACGCAGGACGACCTCTACACAATTGGCACAAAGGCGATCATCAAACGGTTCTCTCGCTCAGCAGAGAACCTTGTGCAAGTGATTGCCCAGGGAATCGAACGAGTGGTCGTCTTACGAGTTGTCCAAACCGAACCTTATTTGCAGGCGCGTATTCAACCACTGCCGTTACCAACAGACAGCAGCCCAGAGGTAGAGGCGCTTTATCGTGCCGTTCTTGATTTGGTCAATCAAGCTTTGGGGTTGATCCAGCCGCAGGTACCGTTTGATCTGGCTCAGGTGCTGGCCACGACAAAGGACCCATTGCAACTTGTTTATTTCATCGGCTCGATTCTGAATCTGGATTTGGATAAGGAGCAACGCATCCTGGAAGCCCCAACACGAGCCGAGGCGCTGCGTCTGGTGCATTCTTACCTCGCTCATGAGGTGCAGGTACTCGAACTGCGCCAGCAAATTACCAATCAAGCGCAGAGCGAAATCAGCAAACAACAGCGCGAGTACATGCTTCGCCAACAACTGCGCGCTATTCAGGAAGAATTGGGCGAGAAAGATTCCGAACAGGCAGAGATCGAAATGCTGCGCCAGCGCATCGCGGAGACCGATCTTCCTGACGAAGTTCGCAAGGAGGCTGAGCGGGAGCTGAAGCGGCTGGAAAAATTGCCGATGGCCTCCCCCGAATACAGTGTGATTCGCACCTATTTAGACTTGGTGGTGGAGCTTCCCTGGCGCAGGGGGACGGATGAGCTGATTGACATTGCGCGCGCGCGACAGGTGTTAGACGAAGACCATTTCGGATTGAAAGAGGTCAAGGAGCGGATTCTGGAACATCTGGGCGTGCTCAAGCTCAATCCCGATGCCAAAGCCCCCATTCTCTGTTTCGTTGGGCCGCCCGGTGTAGGAAAGACATCGCTTGGTCAATCCATCGCGCGGGCGCTCGGACGCAAGTTTGAACGATCAAGTCTGGGTGGCATGCACGATGAGGCGGAGCTGCGCGGGCATCGTCGCACCTACATTGGCGCTATGCCCGGACGGTTAATTCAAGCGTTGCGTCGCGCCGGTGTCAACAATCCGGTGCTCATGCTCGACGAGGTTGATAAAATCGGTCGCGATTTCCGCGGCGATCCGGCGGCAGCGCTGTTGGAGATTCTAGACCCTGAACAGAACAAGGAATTTCGCGACAATTATCTGGACCTCCCGTTTGATTTATCCAAGGTGTTTTTCATCACGACGGCGAACACGCTCAGCACGATTCCTCAACCGTTGCTCGATCGAATGGAGATCATCCAGTTATCGGGCTATAGCGAGGAAGAGAAGATCGAAATTGCCACACGGTACTTGATTCCTCGACAATTGAAGCAAGCCGGATTAAGCGATCAGCAATGTTCAATCGAGCGTGATGCGTTACGCTATGTGATTTCGCGTTACACGCGCGAAGCGGGCGTGCGACAACTGGAGCGTATGATTGGCCGATTGATGCGCAAAGTAGCGTTGCGTTTTGCCGAGGGCGCAACGGAGCCGGTTGTCGTTCACGTCTCTGATTTGGCCGAGATGCTGGGCCCGGCGCGATTTTCGCCTGAACAGATGCGCAAGCAGTTGCCGCCCGGCGTTGCTACGGGCTTAGCTTGGACGGAAACAGGCGGTGATGTATTGTACGTTGAGGCGACGCAACTGCCCGATGGTCGCGGCTTGACGCTGACGGGACAACTTGGCGATGTGATGAAGGAATCGGCTCAGGCAGCGCAAAGTTACATCTGGTCGCACGCTGACGAATTTGGCATTGACCGTCAGGTCTTCCGGAAGTCGGGCGTCCATATTCACGTTCCAGCAGGCGCTATCCCCAAGGATGGGCCATCAGCCGGCATCACGATGGCGACGGCGTTGGCCTCGCTTTATACGAAGTGCCCGGCGCGGAGTGATATTGCGATGACCGGCGAAATCACGCTCACCGGCTTGGTGTTGCCGGTTGGCGGCGTGAAAGAGAAAGTCTTAGCTGCCCGGCGTGCCGGCATCAGCCGCGTCATCCTGCCGAAAGAAAATGAGAAAGACATGCGCGACTTGCCCGATGAAGTGCGTCAAGAGATGGAATTCATTTTTGTTGAACGAATCGAAGACGTCCTGGCAGTCGCGATTCCAGGATTGGAACGACGCCCGTTGACCCATCTTCCCGAAGGGCCGGACACGTCGCACACCAGACCGCTGGCGTAACGGCCCCCCACAAATCACAATGGCATTTAATTAAGAAGCTCATGGAACGCGGATGACACGGATTCGGCTGATCAACACGGATTAATCCGTGAAAAAAATCGGCCGCATCCGTCTCATCGGCGTTCCATCCAACCCCACAACTTAATGCCATTGCTGACAAATCCTCAGCCGACCAAGAATGACCACGAGTGTCATTGATCGTGGCATTCTTGGCGGTTTTATTCATGTTATACCAATTGCGGATTGGAAACCGCGGATGGCCCCGGTAAGTTCATGTCCTACCGTTTTCTGTCCTTCGTGAAGTGCGCCCTTTCGCGGGCTAATTGGTAGGAGGCCGAGATTGAGTTTCGGATCGAGAGTGACCGGTTGGTGTTGAAGATGAGTGACAATGGGAAGGGGCTTGACCTGACCCACGAGTGTGAGCGTCAAGGTCTACTCAGCATGCGCCAACGGGCCAAGAAACTCGGCGGCGGGTTGGACATCCGCTCACCTGATGGCCAGGGGACGAGCGTGACGCTGCGGGCGCCGATGAAGTGAACGATGAAGGTAGAATGATGAATGATGAACTGGTCACGACACTGTGGACCTTTGCATCTATTGTTCCGCATTCATCATTCATCGTTCATCATTCCGGTTCGCTCTTGCCCCAACCTACCGAGCATAGTAGTATCAAGCCATGAAGCGAGTTGCGGAACAATTCGGTGTGAAAGGAGGAGACGATGCCATCACCGTTTCCCGGCATGGACCCTTATCTTGAAGGCGAGATGTGGCAGGAATTTCATGAAACGCTAGCCGGTGCCATTCGCGCTCAACTGCTACCGCTCTTGACGCCCAAGTATGTGGCTCTGCTGGCCAAACGTTTTGTGCTGGACCGAGCCGACATCGGTATTGTTGGATTACCGCCGGAGCGCGTGATTTATCCCGATGTTCATGTGGCTGCACCGCCGAGCACAGCCACGATGCCACTGGCGAGCCGCGCGGGTGTGGCGGTAGCTGAGCCGGCCGTGGAATTGGCCAGTCCCATGATGGAAGAAGTCCCCTTGCTGAGCATCGAGATTCGCGACGTCGCCCAGCGTCGGTTAGTCACGCTCATCGAAATCCTCTCGCCGGTGAACAAGCGCGGGGAGGGCTGGCGCGAGTATGTGGATCGGCGCACGGAAGTGCTGCAAACGAAGACGCACCTGCTGGAAATAGATTTGCTGCGGCAGGGCCAGCGGTTGCCCTTGTTGGGCCAGTTGCCGCCGGCCCCGTATTACGTTTTTCTGACTCGATGGCAGCGTCGGCCTTGGACGCAGGTCTGGCCGCTGTCGCTGCGTGAGCCGTTGCCCGCTGTGCCTGTTCCGCTGTTGCCGCCCGATCCGGACGTTCCACTGGATTTGCAACAGGCGGTCACGGCCTGTTTCGATCTGGTCGGGTACGAACGCCTGTTGGATTACTCGGCTCCGCCTCCACCCCCGCCGCTTAGTGATGAAGAGGCCGCGTGGGTAGCCGAGCGGGTTCGCGCCTTCAGGTCGCCCCAGCGCCCTGCCGAACGTCAGACCTCGTAACCACAGAGCGTGTTGTGGGTCACCACCGTCCGTAAGAATGTGGCCGCCGCGCGCCCAATCGTGTCGTCGTTGATCAGATCATCAAGATTGCCCGACCGAGCGAATCGTGCGGCTTCTTCCGGGAACGCTTCCTGAAAGAGCTTGACATACACAGGCGACTCTTGCGGCGCGTCCTTTTGCGTTTCTAGCATGCGGTAAACATCAAAGGCAATCTCCGCCAGATTCTCACCAGCGGGCAATCCGCGCGGATTGGAGGGGCTGCCGGCTGGTTCGCCCGCCTTGCCTCCAATGTAACGTGACAAAAGTTCGTGGCGTTTTTGGAGTGTTGCGACTTGTCGCAGGTTTGGCCGGAAAGCGGTGACACGTCACCGCACTCCAAAACGTCCCGTCCCCCCAACCCGTCCCCTCAAAATGTCCCGGAACTTTTGTCAACCTACTTAGCAGATCAAATGCGAATGAACGGTCGGCCATCTTAATAGGGCAGCCTTGTTTTGAATAGGGCAACTGCGGGACGGACGAGTCATCGGCCAGAGGCGGCCTTGGCTGAGAGTTGACGCTCTTTCGCTCAGGCGGTCGGCATCCTCGATAATAAACGGAACTAATTGGAGGCAAAAAACAATCAATTGTACAAACTCATGCGTTCTTGGTACACTGCTAGCGAAATGTGCAAGCGATTGAACAAGACGGAGCCGTCGGTGACACGCAGTTGGCACGTCTGTCGTCCAAGATCGAACCAGCCGCTCCGATCAATCTGGTGGTGGATTGCTAGCGCATGCTCGATGAAGATTAACGGGCTAGCCGTAATTATTGTAGGCCTCATCAACAGCGGATGATGGCGCATCCTGGATCAGTATCTGACAGGAGGCCATGATCCGAACAAAGTGGATGATGGCCTTTTTTATTGAATGGAGCCAAAGGAAACACGCGATGGGTCATAGATGTTGAACGGAGATGAGAACAGGTTATGAAAGGAGCTGAGATATTTGTCCAATGTTTATTGCAGGAGAACGTCGAGGTCATCTTTGGTCATCCGGGTGGCGTTGTGCTTTCGATTTATGATTGCCTCTACGATGCTCCGATTCGGCATATCTTGATGCGGCATGAGCAAGCCGCTGCGCATGCGGCTGATGGCTATGCGCGCGCGTCGGGCAAAGTCGGTGTCTGCATCGGGACGTCGGGTCCTGGGGCGACCAATTTAGTCACAGGCATCGCGACGGCGCAGATGGATTCGATTCCGATTGTTGTATTCACTGGGAATGTGCCGACCCACCTGATCGGCAGCGATGCGTTTCAGGAAGCGGACATCGTCGGTATCACGCGGCCATGCACCAAGCATAGTTATTTGGTGCGTCGCGTTGAAGACCTGGCGCGCACGATTAAAGAGGCCTTCTATGTGGCCGCCACGGGCCGTCCTGGTCCGGTGCTCGTGGACATGCCGAAAGATGTGTTGCTGGCCGAGACCGAGTTTGACTATCCCAAGACAGTCAATCTGCGCGGCTATCATCCGCCATCGGAAGGCGACTGGGCGCAGGTGGAGAAAGCGGCCCAATTGTTGATGGAAGCCAAGCGACCGGTGATCTACGCTGGCGGCGGTGTGATTAGTTCAGGCGGATCAGCAGAGCTGGTGGAGACCGCTGAGTTGCTCCAAGCGCCTGTAACCACAACGTTGCTGGGGATGGGTTGCTTCCCCAGCGCGCACCGGCTCTCACTCGGTATGCTCGGCATGCACGGCACATGGTATGCCAACACGTCTATGAGTCATGCTGATGTGATTTTGGCTGTTGGCGTGCGCTTTGATGACCGTGTGACGGGCCGGCTGGCTGCGTTTTGCCCGAATGCCAAATTCATTCACATTGATATTGACCCGTCGGAAATCAACAAGAATGTGCAAGTCCATGTCCCGATCATTGGTGACGCCAAGACTGTGCTGCGGCAGTTGAATCAACTGCTCGTGGAACAGTGCGCCAAGACGACTGAAGAGTGGCAAGCGGAGCGTCGCGCCTGGCATGCGCAAATTGATCAATGGAAGGAGCAGTATCCGCTCTGTTACGACGATTCAGACGAAGTGATTAAGCCGCAGCGGTTGATGGAAGAGCTTTCCAACGTGACGGACTCGGCGGCGATCATCGCCACCGATGTGGGACAACATCAGATGTGGGCTGCTCAGTATTATCGGTTCACGCAGCCGCGCACATGGCTCTCGTCTGGCGGACTTGGCACGATGGGCTTTGGTTTTCCGGCAGCCATTGGCGCGCAGATGGCCTATCCTGACCGACAGGTAGTGGCGATTGTCGGGGATGGCGGGTTCCAGATGACGATGCAGGAGCTGGCCACGGCGGCTGAGCATCGCCTGCCGGTGAAGGTCATTATCATGAACAATGCTTTTTTAGGCATGGTGCGGCAGTGGCAGGAGATTTTCTTTGAGCGGCGCTATTCGGCTGTTGATTTGAGTTTGTCGCCGGATTTCGCCAAGCTAGCCGAGGCATTTGGCATCGTCGGCATGACAGTGACGAAACCGGCGGCGCTGGCTTCGGCCTTGCGCGAAGCGATGGACTTGCCAGGCCCCGTGCTCGTTGATGTGCGCGTGGCGCAAGAGGAGAATGTCTACCCAATGATTCCGCCTGGAGGCGCCATTCATGAAATGATCGTGGGCGAGTATAAATCTCCGAAAGTTGTTCACATGAGTTGAGTCGGTTATGAGTCAAACAATTTCTCTGTTAGTGGAAAACAAATTCGGTGTGCTGGCTCGCATTGCCGGATTGTTCAGCGCACGTGGTTATAACATTGACAGTTTGAGTGTGGCGCAGACGGAAGACCCGACGCTGTCACACATCACGCTGGTCACCGATCTAGAACCGAAGGCGTTTCAACAACTGTTGAAGTTGCTCGATAAGCTGGTGGATGTCGTGAGCGTAGCCGATCTGTCCAATGGCCACAGCGTGGCGCGCGAGCTAGCCTTGCTCAAGGTCAAAGCCGATCAAGCCCAGCGGGTGGAAATACTGAAAGAAGCAGAGCTGTTCCGCGCTCGTGTCATTCACGCCGGCATAGATGCTTACATTTTTGAAGTGACCGGCGATACGGGCAAGATTGAGGCCTTCATTCGATTATTCCAAAAGTACGAGATTCAAGAAGTCGCCCGCACCGGCGCGGTCGCCATGGCCCGCGACAGTCGTCAGGGACATGCAATTTAGGATTTCGCCAGGAGAAACCACTATGGCCAATGTTTACTATGAACATGATGCGGATCTTTCTCGCTTGCAAAAGAAGACGGTTGCCATCATCGGGTATGGGAGTCAAGGGCACGCGCACGCCTTGAATCTACGCGACAGCGGCGTTGCTGTGATCGTTGGCTTATATCCGGGCAGTCGGTCTTGGTCGAAAGCTCAAGCAGATGGCTTGAATGTGGCAACAGCGGCAGAAGCCGCTGCTCAGGCTGACATCATCATGATGCTCGTACCTGATCAGACGCAGCGGCAGATTTACGAAGACAGCATTCAAGCCAATCTGGCGGCTGGCAAAACGCTGATGTTCGCGCACGGGTTCAACATCCATTTCAGTCAAATCGTGCCGCCACCGCATGTGGATGTCTCGATGATTGCGCCGAAAGCGCCCGGCCATCGCATGCGCGAGCTGTTCACTGAAGGTGTCGGTGTGCCAGCGTTGCTGGCCATCCATCAGGATTTCAGCGGTCATGCCAAAGCCGATGCGTTGGCGTATGCGCGTGGCATCGGCTGCACCAAGGCCGGCGTGATTGAAACGACCTTCAAAGAGGAAACGGAAACCGATTTGTTCGGCGAGCAGACCGTGTTATGTGGAGGCATCTCGGCGCTAATCAAAGCCGGCTTTGAAACATTAGTGCAGGCTGGCTATCAACCCGAGGTCGCCTATTTCGAGTGCTTGCACGAGCTGAAGTTGATTGTAGATTTGATCCACGAAGGTGGATTGAGCTACATGCGATATTCCATCAGCGACACGGCGGAATATGGCGATTATTCGCGTGGCCCTCGCGTCATCAACGAACAGGTTCGAGCTGAGATGCAGAAGATTCTCCGTGAAATTCAAACTGGCGCGTTTGCCCGCGAATGGATTTTGGAGAATCAGGCTGGGCGACCTAGTTTCAATGCGTATCGTCGGCAAGAAGCCGAGCATCCGATTGAGCAAGTCGGCCAGAACCTGCGTCGGATGATGGGTTGGTTGAAGAACGCCAAGCCGAAAGCGCAGACCACCTCGGCTGATTGATGTCGGCAGGACGGACGGTTGAACGCTGGTAACCACGCTGCGGGGAAGAAGACTTGCAGCGCGTTGATCGGTGTTGATCCGTTGGTTGTTTTTGGTCCCCATGCCATTTTGAACGGAGAGAAGCAGTGGCACTGAATGAACGGAGTCGCGTTTTAGTCGAAGGGCTTGCCCGCGCGCCGGCGCGCGCCATGATGAAAGCAGTCGGATACACCGATGAGGACCTCAGCCGACCCCTGATTGGTGTTGCGCATTGTTGGATCGAGATCATGCCGTGTAATTACAACCATCGTCGTCTCGCTGAAAAGGTCAAGGAAGGCATTCGCGCGGCCGGCGGCACGCCCGTCGAGTACAACACGATTGCTATTTCTGACGGCATCGCGATGGGCACGGAAGGCATGAAAGCCTCGCTGGTCAGTCGCGAGGTTGTTGCTGATTCGATTGAGCTGGTGGCGCGCGGTCACCTCTTTGACGCGATGGTCGTCATCTCCGGTTGCGATAAGACGATTCCCGGAACAGTCATGGCGCTGCGCCGGCTTGATCTGCCTGGATTGATGTTGTACGGAGGTTCGATCTATCCGGGCCGGTTTCAAGGGCGGGACGTTACCATTCAAGACGTATTTGAAGCTGTCGGCGCATGCGCAGCAGGTCGGATGACGCCCGCTGAATTGAATGAGCTTGAAGCACAGGCATGCCCCGGCGCTGGCGCTTGCGGCGGCCAGTTTACAGCTAACACGATGGCCACTGTGTTTGAAGTGATGGGCATCTCGCCGATGGGCAGCGCCATGGTGCCGGCTGAAGACCCGCGCAAAGACGACGTGGCCTTTCAGTGCGGACAGATGGTGATGGAGTTATTGCGTCGTAATATTCGCCCCAGTCAGATCATCACGCGCAACTCCATTGAGAATGCTATCGCTGCGGTGGCGGCCACGGGCGGTTCGACCAATGCCGTATTGCACATTCTGGCGCTGGCGCACGAATCAGACATTGAATTAGCCATTGATGATTTTGACGTGATCAGCCGGCGGACGCCATTGCTGGCCGATTTGAAGCCATCAGGCCGATACGTTGCCACGGACGTATATCAGGCCGGTGGGATTGGTGTCATTGCCAAGCGGTTGCTTGAAGCAGGGCTGCTGCATGAACAGGAACTGACCGTGACCGGCCGCACAATCGGCGAAGAAGCGCGCGCTGCGCAAGAAACGCCTGGGCAAATGGTCATTCGTCCGCTCTCTGATCCGCTTTCGCCCAGTGGCGGCCTGGTGATCTTGAAAGGGAATCTGGCGCCAGAAGGATGCGTGGTGAAAATTGCCGGCAAAGAGAAGTTGAGTCATCGCGGTCCGGCGCGTGTTTTCGACAGAGAAGAGGATGCGTTCGCTGCTGTGCAACGTGGTCAGATCAATCCCGGTGACGTAGTTGTCATCCGCTACGAAGGCCCCAAGGGCGGACCCGGCATGCGTGAGATGCTCGCCGTGACCGGCGCTCTTCAAGGCGCGGGATTGGGTGGCTCCGTAGCCTTGCTCACCGATGGCCGATTCTCCGGCGCGACGCACGGGTTGATGGCAGGACACGTCGCGCCCGAAGCGGCCGTGGGTGGACCGATCGCCGCATTGCGCGACGGCGACATCATCGTCTTTGATGTGAACGAGCGACGGCTGGACGTCGAGCTGTCCGATCAAGAAATCGGAGCCCGATTGGCCCAATGGTCACCGCCGCCGCCACGCTACCTGAGCGGTGTCATGGCCAAGTATGCTCGGCTGGTCTCATCAGCGTCGCGTGGGGCAGTCACCGGATGACGGATTGGCATGAGAGGCTCATTCGGCACTCATTGGCGGAGAGGAAATCACCCGCTATGTACGCCGAAGAATGAGAATGGAGCACAGGCGTTCTCGCCTGTGCTCCATTCTCATCATCTCTAGGCGTTGCTGCGGCGACAGGGACATCCAACGCGCGGTGCACTCAGCTAACGATTCGAGACGTTGCACGTTTAGCTACCCACCTATGGCCAGGTGGTGGCATGCCACGGTATGCGCCAACGCTCTGGCAGGCGGCTGAACGATTTGCTGCTACTGATGCTCTGGTCAAGGAATCACGACCACTGCCCCTGCTTGAGGCAGCAACCGCATCAAGTCCCCGTTTGATTTGAGCGCCACCACATCGCTGATTTCCAGGAGACTGATTGTGCCTGGCCGCGCCTGTGGCAAAATCCTAAACCGGACATGCACCAACACGCCGGAGAAGCTGTTCAGTGTGGCTCTCAAATTGGTCAACGGCGGCGTAATGGTAACCGTCACCTGATTGCTGCTCAGCTTCAGCGCCGTGACCGTGAAATTATTCGGAACCACAGGGCCGCGGCTGACGGCGCCGCTGTCGAGCACACTGAGCGTTTGCGGATCGTACGTCACGTTAAAGGCGAGCCAACTGATTTCACTGGCGTCGGTAATCAAGACAGGAACTTCAACGATCGTGCCTGGCCGACCTTGGACGCGAGTTAGGCTCAACATGCGCGCGTTGATGGCAATATCAACGCCGTCGGTGACGCTGGACGGCAACACATGCAAGCGTGCCCCTTCGCTGGGATTGGCGCTGGCCGGTTGCGCCGGCGCGACGTAAAACTGCGTTTCGGGCAGCGCGGCTGGCGGACTCAACGGTCCGACGCTGGAGCCGCCGCGAAACTGTGGATTGATCGGTGAAATCTCAATGGTGTAGGTGCCAGGAGGCAATCCATTCAATTCGTAATATCCGCGCAACGCCGGATCGTCTGAGCCGAAATCCGGGCCCCGTTTGGTCCCTGTATGCAGGAACCCGGAAACACAGGAGACGGCCGTGTTCAACGGATCGTTGATATTTCGCGCCACGACGTTAGCGCCTTGAAAGCCGCTGCCATCGGGAAACAGCACGCGCCCGCGGATCGTGCTCTTTGACCACAAGTACTCAGGCGTCGGATAGAGTTCGGACACTGCGACAATGTCATCCAGATGAAGCGTAGCTTGCTCATCGCTGACGAGCTGCGGGAACATGGTGGGAACGGCTGTGTCGTTTGTCGTGTCGTTATCTAGCGCCTCGCGTGTGTTCAATGCCGAGTGATCCAAGCCGATGAAATGGCCAAATTCGTGAACGAATGTGGTGCGATACCGCGAGAGGGGAATCTCGGGGTTTCTCAGCAGCTCGTTGACGCCATCAATGAAGAGGCCGTTGAGGATGGCCACTGATTGTAGGATTTCGCCAGTCTCTGGATTGCCCAGCAGCGGCGTAGCAGCCCCCGGCGCCAGCAATCGCGCCCCTGCGCCGATCAGTGCATCAATCACGCTTCCATCCGTGTCATAGATGATTGGATTGACGCCCGGCGGCGCGTTGTTGAGAAACGGCATCACGTTTGATCCGGTGATGTCCATTGGCAACGAAGCCGCTCGTTGAAACTCAATGCTGGCAGTTCGCACGTCCTGCCAGACCTGGAATAACTCGCCGGTTAACGCCACGGCTTGTTCATTTGAGAGTCTCCCTAGAGTTCCTTGATCGGGATTGAATGGCACGGGCCGCGATGTATCCCACGCATAAGGAGTGGCGCGTTTGGTGACGATCAACGGACCGCCGGCTTGTGTTGACTGCGGCAGTGAGAGTGCGCCAAACAGAATGAGCCAAAAACTTACCCAGCTTGTTATGATCAAACGTTGCTGTCGCATGGTCGGTCTGCTCTCCGTTGTGTGAAAATTCACCGGGCTCAACGTGCGACAGCAAGAGTATCACAGAGGAGCGGATTTTGCCTAGTCTTTGATCGAGAGGCCATTTTGCGGAGAATCGCGAATGTGCGACGGCACACACCAAGCGTGAAAACGAAAGCGTGGGAACGCTGAGACCGCAGAGAGCCATCATCTCTCTGACCTATGAGCCGGCTCTGCGGTTATCTTTGATGAATGATTGCTTGCCAATGTGGGTCATTCTGGCATAACTTGATGGCTCGATGAAAAATTAACATTCAGGCAACGCCTATTTTACATCTGTGTAACACGTCGAGAGTGAAAATATGACCGGACAGGAGCAACTGTATGCCTGACAAAAAAAGAGTTCTGTTTCTTTGTACCGGCAATTCAGCGCGCAGCCAGATGGCCGAAGGATTACTGAGACATCTAGCCGGTGACTCGTATGAAGTGTACAGCGCCGGCACCCACCCCGTTGGCGTGAATCCGTTCGCCATCCAAGTCATGAAGGAAATCGGCATTGATATTTCGCATCATCGGTCGAAGTCGCTTAGCGAATTCCTAAACGAACCGTTCGACTTCATCATCACGGTGTGCGACCGTGCGAATGAAACCTGCCCGGCGTTTCCCGGCGACGTAACGCGGATTCACTGGGGCTTCGATGATCCGGCGGCGGCGCAAGGCAGCGATGAAGAGCGCCTCAGTGTGTTTCGTCGTGTACGTCATGAGATTGCCACCCGCTTGCGATTATTTGTGGCCGCGCAGGAGACGGCCTAAGCGCGCCTCGTGAGTCGTCAGCGGCCACGTTTATCAGGGTGAGGCAAGGCGTGGACAATCGGATGGCGTCGGCCATCGCGGTATCGAGGAGGCTTTGATCGCGCGTCACACACCTCATTGACGATTGCCGACAAGCTGCGCCTCTTTCTTGCATTCTTTCCACTCAAACCGGTAAGATTCTTCGGCAATCAATTGAGATAGATGTTGACGTGATGCAGGCAGCGATGGGTCTTGTTATGGACGGGCGATTTTTGGGGACAGTTCGATGCTGGCGCATGATGGCGATGAGTCTGCTTGCCGGCGTGTGTGTAACGACCATGGCGTGCAAGGGCAATCATCCAGCGTCAGCGCAACAGAATCGGGCTTCGGCCGGCACACAGGAGGCCAGAGTCGTCCGAACGGTGCGTGTCGCTGAGACGAAGCTGGAGCGCACGCTGACGGTAATTGGTTCGCTGGCCGCCTACGATCAGGCGACGCTCAGTGTCAAGGTGCCAGGTCGGTTGAGTATGATCTCGGTTGATCTAGGCAGCGCCGTGCGGCGTGGAGAAGTGATTGCGCAGGTTGAGCCGCGCGATTATCAGCTCCAGGTGCAACGCAGCGAAGCGGCGTTGGCGCAGGCGCGCACGCGCCTGGGACTACCGCCAGAAGGACCCGATGAAACAGTGGACCCTGAACAAACCGGCACGGTCAGACAAGCGCGCGCGTTGCTGGAGGAAGCCACCGCCAATCGCGACCGCGCTGTGACGTTATTCAAACAAGGCGTGCTGGCACAGTCTCAGATGGATGCTGCCGAAGCGAATTACAAAGTCGCGCTCAGTCGTTATCAGGATGCGGTCGAAGAAATTCATAATCGTCAGGCGGTGCTGGCGCAGCGTCGTTCAGAGTTGGAGATCGCGCGGCAACAACTCCAGGACACAGTCGTCATCGCGCCGTTCGACGGCGTTGTGCAAGAGCGTCGCGCCAGCATCGGCGAATATCTGGCGGCCGGCTCGCCGATTGTCACGCTGGTGCGCATGAACCCATTGCGGCTGCGCGCTGAGGTGCCGGAGCGCGACGCAGCCAACGTGCGCATCGGACAACTGGTGCGCGTGACGGTGGAAGGCGATCCGACGACTTATACCGGCTACATTAAGCGACTGAGTCCGACGATCATCCAGCAGAACCGGATGCTGGTGGTCGAAGCAGAAGTGCAGAATAACGGGACGTTGCGGCCGGGCTCGTTCGCTCGCGTGCAGATTGTCACCCAAGACCAGACGCCGGCTCTGACCGTGCCTAACAGCGCGATTGTCACGTTTGCCGGTATTGAAAAAGTGATTGCTGTGCAGGATGGCAAAGCCGTTGAAAAGCCTGTAACGACCGGGCGACGTACAGCGGAACAAACTGAGATCACAGCCGGCTTGCGTGTCGGCGAGGTGATTGTTGTCGAACCTGGCAATCTGCAATCGGGGCAGCCTGTCCGTGTGCAGGAATGATTGTGGCGAGGGCTGCGGCGTTCTCTGTTCAGAGTCCCTCAGCCATTCTAGTGAGACGTTATGCAGAAGCTAGCTGAAATTTGCATCAAGCGGCCCGTCTTCGCGGCCATGTTGATTCTGGGGCTGGTGGTTGTCGGCGCTGCCAGTTATTTCCGTCTGGGCGTAGATCGGTTTCCCTCGGTGGATTTGCCGACCGTTGCGGTGCGCACCGTGTTGCCGGGCGCAGCGCCGGAGGAAGTTGAAGCGGAAGTCTCGCAGGTGATTGAAGAGGCGGTCAACACAGTCGAAGGCATCAGCGAGTTGCGTTCCGTATCGGGCCAGGGCACCTCGATGGTGATGGCGGTATTTAATTTGGATCGCGATATTGACGTGGCTGCGCAAGACGTGCGTGACCGCGTGGCTGCCGCTGTTGGCCGGTTGCCGAGAAACGCTGAACCGCCGATCATTTTCAAGTTCAATAGTGATTCAGCGCCCGTGCTGACGATTGCCTTATCAGCCGACCGCCCGTTGCGTGAACTAACCGAGCTAGCCGACAAGATCGTCAAGGTGCAACTGGAGCGCTCCGCCGGTGTGGGCGAAGTGCGATTGGTGGGCGGCTTAGAGCGTGCTATCAACATCTGGGTTGACGCTGATCGGTTGGCTGCTTACCAAATTCCTATTACGGCTGTGCGCAGCGCCATTACCCGCCAAAACACCAACGTGCCGGGCGGGAATGTGACGGCCGGCGCGTGGGAACAGGCGCTGCGCACCATGGGTCGGGTAGCCGATCCCGAAGCCTTTAACGAGCTGGTCATCGCCACGATCAACGGCGCGCCGATTCGCGTGCGTGATATTGGTCACGCCGAAGACGGGACCAAGGAACAACGCTCACTGGCACGGCTCAATGGCGTGCCTACCGTCACACTGGAAATTCGTCGTCAGTCAGGCGCTAACACGGTGGAAACGATTGAGGCAGTCAAGGCAAACTTGGCCAAAGTAGCGGCGCAGTTGCCGGCTGATGTGAGATTGGAAATCATCCGCGATCAGTCGCGCTACATCTACGCCGCGCTGCGAGAGATCAATCTGCACTTGATTCTGGGGAGCTTGCTGGCTTGTCTCGTCGTGTTGGTGTTCATGCGGAGTTGGCGCTCAACGATCATTGCCGGCGTCGCCATTCCGACCTCAGTCATCTCCACGTTTGGCATGATGTGGGCGCTCGATTTTACGCTCAACAGCGTCACCATGCTGGCGCTGGTGCTGATGGTCGGCATTGTGATTGACGACGCTATTGTTGTTCTGGAAAACATCTTTCGTTGGGTTGAAGAGAAAAAGATGTCGCCGTTTGAGGCCGCGCGGGCAGCCACCGCTGAGATTGGGCTAGCTGTCATGGCGACGACGTTCAGCTTGGTGGTCATTTTCGTGCCGGTCTCGTTTATGTCCAGCATCTCAGGCCGATTTCTCTATCAATTCGGCATCACCGCAGCAGTGGCCGTCATGGTGAGCTTGTTAGTTTCATTTACGCTCACGCCGATGATGAGCGCGCGACTGTTGCGCACCGAAGATGCTGCGTTGGGGCATGAGACGGTGGTGGCTTCGCGTCGTGGCTTTTACGCCTGGCTCGACCGTTGGTATCAGCGCATTCTGGCGTTTTCCATGCGCCATCGGTTGCTTGTCTCCGGTGTGGCGGCGGCGGTCATCCTTTCATCCATCCCGTTGTATCAAGCTGTCAAACAGGAGTTCGTCCCCACGGACGTGGACGAAGCCGAATTTGAAGTGAACGTCACCGCCCCGGAAGGCACAAGCCTCGCCGCCATGAATGAGATCATGCGAGCCATTGAGGCCGACCTGCTGCAGACGCCGGGCGTGCAATTGGTGCTGGCCACCGCCGGCGGCGGTTTTCTTGGTTCGGTCAATAGTGGAGGCGCGTATGTGCGCATTGCGCCGCATGAACAGCGGAGGTTCTCGCTCGGCCGACTGTGGCGCGGGCTGTGGAATGGTCGGCCGCTCGAAGCCTTCGAGGGCAATTACACGCAACGCGATGTGATGGTCGAGATTCGTCGCCGACTGAAGAAATATCCTGATCTGCGCACATCGGTGCGTAATTTCCCGTCGTTCAATATCGGCGGCGGCAATTTTGAAATTGACTTCGTGATTCGCGGCCCTGATCTGCAGATGCTCGCTGCATACGCCAACGAGCTTCGCCAGCGGTCGCAGCAGTTGGGTGGCATCGTGGATGCTGATACCACGCTCAAACTGGATAAGCCGGAGCTGCGCGTCGAAATTGATCGCGCGCGAGCGGCTGACCTCGGCGTAGATACTGAAGACATCGCCTTGGCGCTGCGATTGATGGTTGGCGGCGACACGGAAGTATCGCGATTCCGCGATGAAACGGTCAATGACAACTACTACATTCAACTGCGTCTCTCTGAAGCTGACCGGCGTGACATGAATACCATCGCGCGATTGTACGTGCCGCGTCAAAGCAGCGGGCTGGTGCGGCTGGACAACCTGGTGCGGATCGTGCCCAGCCAGACAGCTTCGCGTATTGATCGCCTGGATCGCCAACGACAGGTGAGTTTGCGCGCTTCGGTTGGCCCCGGTTATGCGTTGGCCGACCGGTTGGCTGCGTTGCGCCAAGCAGCGGCTGAGATGAACCTGCCGGCTGCTTATACCACCAGCGTTTCCGGACGTGGTCGAGAATTAGAACGAACCTTCAATGAATTTGTCTGGGCGTTTCTGCTCTCGGTCATCTTCATGTACATGATTTTGGCAGCGCAATTCGAGAGCCTGATTCATCCCTTTACGATTTTGCTTTCGTTGCCAGTCTCTGTGCCGTTTGCTTTGTTCTCGCTTTGGGTGACGGATAATACCTTGAATCTCTATTCAGCGCTCGGCATGTTAGTGCTGTTCGGCGTGGTGAAGAAGAATGCCATCTTGCAGATTGATCACATGAATCAGCTTCGTGAGCAGGGTTTGGACCGGTGGACGGCTATCATGCAAGCCAACCGCGACCGGCTTCGACCGATCTTGATGACCACGCTGGCGCTGGTCGCTGGCATGTTGCCGTTGGCCGTAGGCTCTGGCCCCGGCGCTGAAGAGCGTCGAGCGATTGCTATTGTTGTCATTGGTGGACAATCGCTCTCGTTGTTGCTGACGCTGATTGTCACGCCAGTCGCTTATTCACTGTTTGACGACATTAGAGCTACGGCTCGCTGGCAAGCGTGGGCGCACGGCTGGCGTCGTATGACGGAACCGCTGACCGCTGCGTTGGCTCGTCATCGTACACCTGCGCTCAAACGCACACCAGCAACTCGCTCATCGGTGGTCAGCGTGGAGGAGCCTTCAGCCCGCCTCACCGCTAAGGGGAGTGACTAGCGCGCGCTGCTC
>JANWZE010000102.1 GCA_025054955.1 Blastocatellia bacterium
TTCACTGTGCCGACAGGGCAAGCTCACTGGGAAGTTCTGTTGCGAGCGCGGGCGATTGAAAACCAGGTATTCATTCTTGCTCCAGCTCAAACTGGGCAGCACTCCGAGCGCCGCAGCAGTTTTGGACATAGTTTAATTGCAGACCCATGGGGTGATGTCATCGCTGCGGCTGGGCAAGAAGAGACGATTGTTTGGGCGACGCTCGATCTGGAACAGATTCCAAAGGTGCGCCAGCGGATGCCCTGTTTGGAACATCGTCGGTTTGATGTAAGCGGCCCGCATGTTCACGTAAGCAGCCCGCAGGGTGTGTGAGCGTGAGTGAGAATGCTTAGAGTCTGATAACCTCCTGAAAAAACAACGAAAGCAGCTTGCGAACAACCCTGCCCGGGAGCACACACCTAGAACTCTGTCTCGGTTCGCGCCGGTGGTCGTCCCACAAAAATCCCAATGATCATCATCAACGAGATCCTCATCAGCGACGAGATAAAACAACAACCCTTCGCCTGCGACCTGGCCGCTTGCAAAGGTGCCTGCTGCATCGAAGGCGACATAGGCGCGCCACTGGAAGAAGCTGAAGCTGAGTTCCTCCAGTCACACATTAAGCTGCTCGAGCCTTATCTACGCCGCGCCGGCGTCGAAACCATCCAGCGTCATGGAGCATATACACAGGACGCGCAAGGAGTCTTACGAACGCCGTTGATCGAAAGCGGGGCATGTGCTTACGCGGTACTCGAAAATGGCGTCGCCTTCTGCGCGATCGAAAAAGCCTATGAGGCAGGAATTATCCAATTTCGCAAACCACTCTCGTGCCACCTTTATCCGATCAAACTCAAAAAACTGTCCACGACTGAGGCATTGAATTTCGACCGTTGGCATATCTGTGAGCCAGCCTGTCACCTCGGCCGGCAACGTGGCATACCGGTATACGAATTTGTTAAAGACGGTCTCATCAGAAAGTATGGCGAAGCATTCTATCGCGCATTGGCCGAGGCCTCCAATCCATCAATGTAACTCCTCAGAGAAAGTGGTACAAGCGTCCACGCCTGTGGCGTTTTTCATCGTTTCTGGGCGTCGTCCGGACGACATGAACAACTCTTCTGAAAATAGAATTTTCATCGTTCGTTGTGGGCTCATTGCCCATGAGCGATTCCTCTGAAGATAGCCTACGAAACACGCAAATCTCACGAAAGAATTGTCTTCTCATCCTTCGTGGCGAGCGCGAAGCTCATGGGCGATTCGCTTGAAAATAACATTTGAGCGTTTCCTCGGAAACACCATTGATGAACACAGATGGAGACAGAGTAACACCAATCGCGGGTTGAAGAATTCGGTCCTATCCACTCACACGCATTCTACGCGGGGGCCCACAGCGAGGCCCCCATACAGGCCTCCCTGCCTGCCCGCTTTCCTGGCAAAAACGCGAGCCCACAGCCACCCTGTACGGGCGGCTCGCCGTGGCCGCCTGACTCTTCTCCTCTGCATATAACCATTTTCATCCTTCGTGGTGAACGTACGTTCATGGGCGATTCCCTCGAAAAATAAGCCCACGAAACACGCAATCAGCGCGAAAGAATCTCTTTATCGAATTTCGGGAAATTTTTGGCACTTCTCCAGATTGATCGTATAGGCGATTCCCCTTGACACAAGCCAGCGCAGGCTTAATCATCCGCCTTCAACACACGTGACACATCCGTGAACCGTGGACCGTGGACCGGGGATCGTGGCTCGCAGACCGTGGCCTGTAGACCACAACTTGAATCACGGATCACGAACCACGGAGCACGAATCACGGATCACGAATGACGCCAATGAGGAGGAGCATACCATGCGTTCACCAGCATTATGGTTACTTTTGCTCATCACGTGGAGTTTCTCATCGGTTCAGGCAGAAGCGATCAGAAACACGCATCCGTTTTCGGTGCATGACATGCTTGCGATGGATCGAATCCAGGACCCGCAGGTTTCGCCCGATGGCCGTCAGATTGTTTTTGTGGTGAGTAAAACAGACCTCGACGCCAATCGTCGTCGAACAGACCTCTGGTTGGTTAACATTGATGGAACAGGGCTGCGGCAACTCACGGTGCATCCGGCCAGCGACTTTCATCCGCGCTGGGCTCCAAATGGGAAAGACATTTGGTTTCTCTCGACCCGCGCTGGCTCATCGCAAGTTTACAAGATGCCCGTTGATGGCGGCGAGCCGGAACGAATGACGAACTTGCCGTTGGATGTCGGCGTGTTTGTGCTTTCACCGGATGGTTCGCATCTGGCGTTGACCATGGAGGTCTTTCCTGATTGTCAAACGGTTGAATGCACGGTCAAGCGCCTGGATGAGCTCAGCAAGCGGAAGGCCAGCGGTCGGATTTACGAGAAACTATTCATTCGGCACTGGGACACCTGGAAAGATGGGCGACGATCGCACCTATTTGTCATGCCCGTAGGCGGCACAACCGCTGTTGACGTGATGAAAGGAATGGACGCCGATACGCCATCAAAGCCGTTTGGCGGCACTGAAGAAATCACGTTTACGCCGGATGGGCGCTCGCTCATCTTCACGGCTCGCGATGCTGGCCGCGAAGAAGCGTGGTCAACTGATTTCGACCTGTATCTTGTGCCAGCGGATGGTTCTCGGCCGCCGCGCTGTCTGACAGAGGCCAATAAGGCATGGGATACAATGCCGCGTTTTTCGCCTGATGGCAGGACGCTGGCCTACCTAGCAATGTCGCGGCCCGGTTACGAATCAGACCGCTACCGCATCATGCTGCGTCCATGGCCTGACGGGCCTGAGCGCGTCTTGACGCAAGCATGGGACCGGTCTGCGGCGACAATCGTTTGGTCGGCTGACAGCCAAACGATTTACACCGTGGCTGACAATATCGGTCAGACATCGTTGTTTGCCATCAACGTAGCATCTGGGCAAGTGAGCACGGTGGTCAAGGATGGAACGGTCAGCTCACCGGGCATTGCCGGTCAACGAATCGTCTACGGCTTGGATAATCTCTACTCGCCGGTTGAGCTCTTCTCGGTCAATCCCGACGGCAGCGATGTTCGCCAGATCACACGTATCAATGCTGAGAAAGTCGCTGCGGCTCGGATGGGAGCGTTTGAACAATTTTCGTTCAAGGGCTGGAACAACGAAACCGTCTACGCTTATGTGGTCAAGCCCGTTGACTTCGACCCAGCGAAGAAATATCCGGTCGCCTTTTTGATCCACGGTGGCCCACAGGGTTCATTTGGCAATCACTTCCATTACCGTTGGAATCCGCAAGCCTACGCGGGCGCCGGCTATGGAGTCATCATGGTGGACTTTCATGGCTCGACAGGCTATGGGCAAGCGTTCACCGATTCGATTCGCGGCGACTGGGGTGGAAAACCGCTTGAAGACCTCAAACGAGGGCTGGCGGCAGCGCTCAAGAAATATCCGTGGCTGGACGGCAATCGCGTGGCTGCGCTTGGCGCTTCGTATGGCGGTTACATGGTCAATTGGATCGCCGGCGTTTGGTCGGAACCATTCCGCTGTCTGGTGGCTCATGCTGGTAACCTGGACGAGCGGTTGGCCTACTTTAACACAGAAGAGTTATGGTTCCCCGAATGGGACCATGTCGGAACGCCGTGGGAGAATCCGCGCAGCTACGAAAAACATAATCCCATCAACCTGGTCAACAAGTGGAAGAAGCCGATGCTCGTGATTCACGGCGCGCTCGATTTTCGCGTGGTTGAGACGCAAGGCATGGCTACGTTCACCGCGTTGCAACGGCGCGGCATTCCGAGCAAATTCCTATACTTTCCTGACGAGAACCACTGGATTCTGAAACCACACAATAGCATTTTGTGGCATGAGACAGTTATTGGTTGGCTCGATCAGTGGCTCAAAGAGCCGGCGCCGACGGCCAGACTGGAGCAGGGGAGATAGCCGAGTTGACGTTCCCCATCGCATCAGGTCGGAGCAGGGAAGATGGCCGAGTTGACATTGCCCAGTGCATCAACTAGAGTTTCGTTCAATTGCTGACGGAGACGTCAATTCGCGCTGCATTATCCGCAACGATTATTGATGGGCAAGAGGCTGAAGACAGTCAAGACCTCTTATGGCGGCAGCCTCGCTAACCCCTGTGGGGAAACTCGAAGCTCCAAATCCGAAATTCAAAACAAATTCCAATGACCAAACTCTCAAATGTGAAACAAGGATTGGGGCAGTGTTTGGAACATTGGGATTTTGACGTTTGAACTTGTTTCGGATTTCGTGCTTGGGATTTCGGATTTCCCTCGAAGAGGGTTGCATGTCAAAGATCAAACGCACAAGAAAATCTGAACAGGCGCAGCACGACCAACCCGGATTGATCGCCCAGCCGGTCTATCCCTTCACCGCAATTGTCGGACAGGAGGAGATGAAGCTGGCGCTCATTCTGAACGTGATTGACCCGTTGATCGGCGGCGTGCTGATCATGGGACATCGGGGCACAGGCAAATCAACAGCCGTTCGCGCGCTGGCTGATTTGCTGCCGCCGATTCTCAAGGTCAAGAATTGTCCATACGGATGCGACCCGAACAATCCGGCGTGGCTCTGCTCCGATTGCGTAGCAAAACGTCGCCGCGGCCGTCTGCCGGTTGTTTCAAGCGCGGTCCCAGTTGTGGAGCTTCCCATCGGCGCAACAGAAGACCGCGTATGTGGAACGCTCAACATTGAGCGTGCTCTCACCACGGGCGTGCGAGCTTTTGAGCCGGGTTTGCTGGCTCAGGCGAATCGCGGTTTTCTGTATATTGACGAAGTAAATTTGCTAGAGGACCACCTCGTTGATCTGCTGCTGGATGTGGCAGCCAGCGGACGCAACATCGTTGAACGCGAAGGGATCAGCATAAGCCATCCGGCTCGATTTGTGCTGGTCGGCTCCGGTAATCCCGAAGAAGGCGAGCTGCGCCCCCAGCTTCTGGACCGATTCGGACTGCACACACACGTGGAAACAATCACCGATGTGGATGCCAGAGTGCAGATCATTCAACGACGGGAACAATTCGACCAAAATCCTACGAACTTTCGCGCCCAGATGGAGTCGCAGCAAGAACAACTCCGTCAGCAGATCATCCAAGCGCAGCAATTGGTTGGATCGGTCACGATTGATCCGGTGCGGCTCCGGCAGATTGCTCAGTTATGTCTCCAGTTAGGCATTGATGGGCATCGGGGCGAGCTGACGATTATGCGCGCTGCCAAGGCGTTGGCTGCGTTTGATGGTCGCACGAGCGTGTCTGACGAGGACATCAGGGCCGTTGCGCCGATGTCACTGCGTCACCGCTTCCGCAAGGACCCACTCGGAGAAATTGACCCTGGCATGCGGATCGAGCGAGCGCTCGACGATTGTTTTCAGGGAGCGCCTCGGGAAAAATCCCAAGCACCAAATCCGAAATTCCCGCCGGCCGAAAATCCGAAGCACGAAATCCCAAATCCGGAACGTTTCGGATTTCGAGATTCGGACTTGGAATTTCCCTCGAAGAGGGCTTCGGATTTCGAGATTCGGATGTCGGATTTCCCCCGGCGGGGGTTAGCGAAGCCATCTCGTCGGCGTCGCACAAGCGCATTGAGCCATCAGCATGGACGGGTCGTTGGAACCGAGCCGACCAAGCCACAAGCTGGTCAAATCGCTTTGACCGCAACGTTGCGCGTGGCCGCGCCGGCTCAGCCGCTAAGGCGACATTCGCGCCAGGAGCGCCGGCTACGGATCGCGCCGGCTGATCTGCGGTGGAAACGGTTTCGGCATCGCGCAGGCTTGCTCATTATCTTCGTATTGGATGCCAGTGGGAGCATGGCAGCAAACCGCATTCACCAAGCAAAAGCAGCGGTCATCAGGCTTCTGCAACAGGCTTACATTCACCGAGACCAGGTTGCGCTCATCAGCTTTCGCCACCAGTCGGCTGATATAATGCTGCCACCCACGCAGAGCGTTGAACGCGCAAAACGCCTCATTGACGCATTGCCGGTTGGCGGCAGCACGCCGCTCGGGGCAGGCTTGCTCGCAGCCCTGGCTTTGGCCAAACGCGCTGATAGGCGCGGCGCGCGGCCAGCAATGATGGTGATTCTGACCGACGGGCGAGCCAATGTGAGTTCAAGCGGCCAACCTGACGTATGGGGCGAACTGGAGCGAATCAGCGCTTCATTTGTTAGAGAACGAATTCCCGCGCTGGTCATCAACACGCAGAGCCGATTCTCGCTCACCGGTGAAGTGAGCAAACTCGCCGCATGGCTGAACGCGCGATATATCCACTTGCCGCAGCCAACGGCTCAAACCATTTCGGACTCGGTGACGCGCATGGTCGAATCCGCCCGGCAGGAACTATCGCAAGTCCGTGGCCCGTGGTCCGTAATCCGTGATCCGCAGCCCCTACAGGGAAAATCCGAAGGACCCGAAATCCGAAACGTTTCGGATTTCGAGATTCGGACTGGGAATTTCCCCTAGCCACAGATTACACAGGTTAACTCAGATGTTGAACCCTATGCTAATCTGTGCAATCTGTGGCTTCATTCTGGCGAATTTCCCCCGAAGAGGGCAGTATGAATCAGCGTGATCAATTCGTCGAAACGCTCTACGAGAAGCTGCTGGAGATTGAAGGGCGGCTCATCCCGACCGGATTGCACGTGGTGGGACGCGCGCCGGCAGGGAATAACCTGGTTGACATACTGTGCGCCGTGGCGTCGTTCGACCGCCCTGAGCTGCAGATTCGGTCGCTTCACGCGCTGGTCGCCGCCGGACTTGGCCTCGATGCTCCCTTCGAGGGAACTCCGAAATCCGAATCTCGAAATCCCAAGCCCTCTTCGAGGGAAATTCCAAGTCCGAATCTCGAAATCCCAAACGTTTCGGATTTGGGATTTCGTGCTTCGAATTTCCCCCCGCGGGGGCAACAGGTTGAAGCACTGGTGAAAGCTGGTATTAGCCAGTTTCTAGCCATGCCGGCTGATGATTCGGCTGTTCGGAGCGCGGTTGAGTTCTTTCGACGAGAAGCGTCAGTGCCGCCTGAGCAATCGGTTCGCGTCTTTCAGTTGCTCCAGCGGATTCGCGTTCACCTGGTTGCCAATCGGGAACTCGATGCGTTGGTTGCCGCGTTGCGTGGCGAATACATCGAACCGGGGCCAGGCGCCGACATTGTGCAAAACCCCGATATTCTGCCGACCGGGCGCAATACCTATGCGGTGAATCCGTACAGCGTCCCCTCACCGTGGGCGTTTCAGAAATCCGAAGCGGTTGTCACAACTTTGCTCGAACGCTTTCGCCGTGAGCAGGGACGGTTCCCGCAAACGATTGCGATGGTGCTGTGGGGTATGGACAACATCAAGTCGCAAGGAGAAGGCGTGGCGCAGGCCCTGTGGCTGCTGGGAGTTCGACCGCGACGCGACGCCATGAACCGAGTGGTGGATGTGGAGGTGATACCACTTGGCCAACTGGGTCGCCCGCGCATTGACGTCGTCATGACGGTGTCAGGCATTTTCCGTGACCTATTCGCTCCCACCATGAATCTGCTAGACAAAGCCGTGAGAACCGTGGTGGCGCTGGATGAACCGCTCCAGATGAATTTCCCCCGGCAGCATGTCCTAGCACAAGTGCAGCAAGGCGACTCGTATGAGGAGAGCATGATTCGCGTCTTCTCCAATGCTGCCGGCAACTATGGCACCAATGTTGACTTCATGGTGTTGGACAGTCAGTGGGAATCGGCGCGAGAGCTGGGCGACTTGTTCGTTACACGCAAAAGTTTCGCTTACGGGCATGGCCTGGAAGGCCGGCCAGCACGTGAGCTGATGGACCGCGCGCTGGCGCGTGTTGAACTGACGTACCAAAACATTGATAGCTACGAAGTCGGCTTGACCGACGTGGATCACTACTTTGAATATCTGGGCGGCGTCACCCAAGCTGTTGAACAACGATCTGGGAAGCGGCCGCGCGTCTTCCTGTGCGATGGACTCGCCATGCAACCGAAAATTCGCTCACTCGAAGAGACATTGAAACTGGAAACAAGGACGAAAACGCTCAACCCGAAATGGTACGAAGGCATGCTTGAACACGGTTACAGCGGCGTCGCGCAGATTGAGCGGCACGTCAGTAACACATTCGGGTGGAGCGCCACAACGCGCGCGGTGGAAGATTGGGTTTATGACGAAATTTCCAGCACGTTCCTGCAAGATCCTGGCATGCTCAGCCGTCTTCGCCAGTTGAATCCTCACTCGACGCGCGCCCTCGTTGGCCGGTTGCTGGAAGCGCATGGGCGCGGTTTGTGGCAAACTGATCCGCAGGTGATTGAAGACCTGCGCCATATCTATGGACAGATCGAAGACGAGCTTGAAGGAGTCAGCAGCCCTCTTCCAGCGAAATCCGAAATCCTAATATCGAAATCCGAAACCCTCTTCCAGCGAAATCCGAAGTCCTAGTATCGAAATCCCAAACGTTTCGGATTTGGAACTTGGTGCTTCGGATTTCCCCGCAGGGGCTATGAAGCTCACCGTTTTCTACGTCGGCTCAAGTTTGCTGGCGCCGCTGATGCGGGCCGAAGTTGACATCAATCAAGCCTTGAATTTAGGCCTGCGGCTGAAGGCTTACAATTGCACACTGCCGATCCGAGATGCTGATTGGCTGGCCGTAGAGCGTGACATCGCCGAGTCAGATATTATTTTTCTCATCCATGTGACCGATCCGGACAACGCGACTCGCTTGGCTGCTGCACTCGACCGGCATCAGGCTCGCCATCATGCAGTTGTTGTCATCAACTGCATGCCCGAGCTGATGCGACGCATGCGCATGGGCCGATTGCGCGGTTCATGGTTCGCGCCACGTGGCGCACAGGACCGCTCATCAGAGGCGCTCGCCCTGCTGCGGAAGTTGGGAGCCTGGATGTCGCACTTCTCGGTACGCAATGGGAGAAATGGAGCCCGTCGTGAAAATCAAAGCACAAACCAATACCTCAAATTGGTCGAGTACATTCCTCGCCTGCTTCGCTTTGTTCCTGCAACGGGTCGGCTGAAAGACGCCAGGCACTACCTTCAGCTCTTTTGCTATTTCATGCAGCCGACACCAACCAATATCCGGCAGATGCTGCTCTATGCGATCAAGCACTACGTTCCGGGTTATCACCGTCGAATCACGGTCAGTCCACCCGAGAGTCATCCGGTGGTGGGAATATACCACCCAGATGCTCCGGCACTCTTTCAATCATTCGATGAATACCTTGCATGGTACAACATGCGGGGGAATCCGAAGCACCAAATTCCAAATCCGAAACGTTTGGGATTTCGAGATTCGGATTTCGGATTTCCCTCGAAGGGGGCTTTTGATCCTGAGCAGGCCATCGGGTTCCTCTTGCTGCGACCACAACTGATCAGTGGCGCTCATCGGCATTACGATGCCTTGATTCGCGCCTGTGAAGCAGAGGGCCTTTCTGTTTTACCCATTATCTCGACGCTCATGGATAATCGTCAGGCTGCCCAATCGTTCTTCGTGGACGCCGCCACTGGGCAGCCGCGTGTGAGTCAGATTGTTTCGCTCACCGGGTTCAGTTTTGTCGGTGGTCCTGGTCGCAATGACAGCGCGGCGGCTGTGGCCTGGCTCGCTGCGCTCAAACGACCGCTGCGCACTGTCGTGAGCATGGACATGCAAACCATTGAGCAATGGTCAAGCAGTCGAATTGGATTGAACCCGGTGCAGACGACGATGCAAATCGCTATTCCAGAGATAGACGGAGCGACCGAGCCATTGGTTTTTGCCGGCGTGCCATCAGGCCACGATCAACCGGAACCGATCCCAGAACGAACAGAGCGGATTGCGCGGCGATTGTCGCGGTGGAATCGGCTGCAACGATTGCCACGCGCTGCGGTGCGGCTCGGATTCGTCATTTATTGTTTCCCTCCGAACAAAGGGAATGTGGGAACGGCTGCCGACCTTGACGTGTTCGCCAGCCTGTGGGAAATCTTGCGCCGGTTGCAGGCCGAAGGCTATACCGTGCAAGCGCCGGAATCTCCTGATCAATTGCGCCACCTGGTGCTGGGGGATGATCACGCGGCTCTCGGCCAGGTGGCTTACCGGCTGCCTGCGGACGAATACTGGCGATTGTGTCCCTACGTTGAAGAGATTGAAGCTGAGTGGGGCCCTGCCCCCGGCTCGATCAACACGCATGGGAGCGACATCCTTATATACGGCGCTCAATTGGGTCACGTGTTCATCGGGATTCAACCGACGTTCGGCTACGAAGGTGATCCAACACGGCTGCTGCTGGCTGAAAGCGGCGCGCCTCACCATGCGTTCATGGGTTTCTACTGTTATCTCAACCACATTTTTCGCGCCGATGCGTTGGTGCACGTCGGCACGCATGGGGCACTAGAATTTATGCCCGGCAAACAGGTTGGCCTGTCCGATAGATGTTGGCCTGACCGATTGATCGGTGACTTCCCCAACATCTATCTGTACAGTGTGAACAATCCGTCGGAAGGCACGATTGCTAAACGCCGGTCGTATGCCGAGCTGATTTCGTACTTGACGCCGCCGATGGAAAACGCCGGCCTCTACAAGGAATTGGCCTCACTGAAAGAATTGATCATGGCTTACCGACAATCGCCGGATCGCCATCAGCGCGAACAGCTCTACGGGCTAATTGAACAGCAAGCACGCGCGCTTCACCTGGAGAACGACTGATGGCGACATCGGACTGCGGTCTGGACAATTTTGAGCGCAACCACGCGATTCATGAACTTGGAGAATGACTGATGGCCACATCGGGCCGCGATAGGCCTTTTCACTTCTTGATCTATCTGATCGCCGGAGCCGCGATGGGCGGATTTTTGGACATGACGGCTTTCAGGATGGAAACGCCCATCTACGGGTTTATCAGCGGCGCTCTCATCGCCGTTTTGTTTCAACTGGTAATCTGGGCCAGAAGTAGGAAAAAAGGTAACGCCCCTTAGCGGGGAAATCCCAAGCACGAAATTTGAAACCCGAAACGTTTCAGATTTCGAGATTCGGATTTCCCTCGAAGCGGGCTCCTGATTCCGACATTCGGATTTGGAGCTTCCCTCGGAGAGGGCTATGGACACGATCATAAGTGTGGGGCTAGTGATCGGGATATTGGGCATTAGCGCCGTGCTCACACAGCTACTGACTCGGAGCATGTATAATCGCTGTCCCTCATGTGGCAATTTGAATGCCAAGCGTCGTTTGAGATGTCGAGTGTGTGATCACCCGATCGGCGGTTGAGTGCTGGTCTTATGAAGTAGCGCGCTAGCGGCCTTCTGACGGATGTCCCGTTGGCCAGGCCCACCAGAGGCATTTCTTGACAAAAACAATGACGCAGCCATATAATCCGGCCTCTCCATGAAACCGGGGTAGGGAGCTCATTTGTCAGATATGGAACAACTGCAGCCTTCGAGCATTGCCACAGAGCACACATCTGGGCAAACTCCTCAACCAAAGCCGTCTACCACTGTGCCGGCCAAGACAGCCAAGCCTGCGACGCGAGCCGCGACAGAGGCGACTGAGGAATCGAGCAAGAATGCGTCAGCGTCGCCCATTGCCAAAGCCCGCCGGCGCTTCACATGGACCTTTGTGGCCGGGTTTCTGGCGGCAAACTTTCTGATGTTTTTGCGCTTTTTCTTTCCTCGCGCCCTGTTTGAGCCAAGCCCAGTGTTCCGCATTGGATCGCCATCAGATTTCAACTTGGGTGTTGATGAGCGCTTCAAGGAAGCCTACCGCGTGTGGGTTGTGCGTCAGCCGGATAAGTTGTTCGTGATTTACGCGCGCTGTACCCATCTGGGTTGCACGCCCAACTGGAACGAAAGCGAGAAGAAATTCAAATGTCCCTGCCACGGGAGCGGCTTCGATATTGAAGGCATCAACTTTGAAGGTCCGGCGCCGCGCCCATTAGATCGGGCGCACATCGAGCTGGATGCAACAGGTCAGATCGTCGTCAACACGAGCCGCCTCTATAAGTGCCCACCCGGTGAACCGTGTGGGTTTGAGACGGAGGGCTCGTTTCTGGTTGTGTGAGTTTTCGCTCGGAGAGCTGCAACGCCCTCTTCGAGGGAAATCCGAATATCGAAATCTGAAACGTTTCGGGTTTCATGCTTCGGATTTCCCCCGGCGGGGGCTAGGGAGAAACGCCTATGGAACCGGACGGCAAGAATGTACCAAAGAGCGGCGTTGGCCTGATTGATCAGGTCCGTCAAGACGCGGAGTTGCTGAAACAGAAATACGAAGAGGAAATCGCTCTTCGGAAAGCTGATCTAGAGGACCCGCAAAACACACAGCTTTGGAAATCCATCTTTCGGGTCAAGCACGAGCGCTATGACCCGCGCACTCGTTCGCTGGCCGTCCTCTCGAATGTGTTTCTTCATTTGCATCCGGCGCGCATCAATCGCGATGCGGTCCGTTACGGGTTCACCTGGGGCATGGGCGGCATCACGTTTTATCTGTTCATTGTGCTCACGTGGACAGGTGTGTTGTTGATGTTCTATTACCATCCGTCGAAGGTGGTGGCCTTTCGTGACATTCTCTACCTGGCGCACGATGTTCCATTCGGTCGGTTGCTCAGGAATATGCACCGATGGGCGGCTCACTTGATGGTGATCACGACGTGGCTGCACATGTTCCGTGTGGTCATGACCGGCTCCTATAAGAAGCCGCGTGAGTTCAATTGGTGCGTTGGTGTGGTGCTACTTGTGCTGACCATGTTGCTGTCGTTCACCGGTTACTTGTTGCCCGATGATCAGCTCGGTTTCTGGGCTGTGACCGTGGGGACCAATATGGCTCGCGCCACACCGTTGCTGGGTCACGAAGGGCCGTTCGGACCTCAACTGGGGATGACGCCATACAATGATGTGCGATTCGCGCTTCTTGGCGGTTCGATTGTGGATTCCAACGCGCTGCTGCGGGCTTACATCTGGCATTGCATTGCGATTCCGCTGTTCGCCGCGATCCTGATGGCTGTGCATTTCTGGCGCGTGCGCAAAGATGGCGGCATTTCTGGTCCGGCGCCCGTCATGCTGGAATCGGAGATGAAACCGGAGAAAAAGTGATCCCAAACCCTCTTCGAGGGAAATTCCAAATCCGAATCTGGAAATCCGAAACGTTTCGAATTTCGGATTTAGGATTTCGGATTTCCCCCGAAGAGGGCTACGGAGGAGATAGATGATGGCTGAAGGGTTGTGGAATTTATCACCGACCGCCGTTCCAATAGCCCTGCTGTTGGGGATCAAGCAGCTTTGGGAGATTCTCACCCTACCGGACAATATTCCGATTGCTGCGCTGGCCATTCTCGTGCCGTTTTATACCTGGCTGGCCGTCCGTCAAGCCAGACAGACTGACCGCCTCATTGAGCAACTGGAAGCTGACAAGGAATTGGCCAAGACGCATCACCGCAAAATCTATCCGTTCAAGCAAGGCTGGGCGCGCGAGCTGCCGGTTTGGCCATACCTGCTGCGCGTGGAATTCCTCGCGTTCATCATTGTGACGCTGATTTTGATGGTCTGGTCTATCACGCTTGACGCTCCCTTGGAGGAACCGGCCAATGCCAGTTTGACCCCGTTGACCTCGAAGGCGCCTTGGTACTTTGTCGGGCTACAAGAGATGCTGGTCTATTTCGATCCCTGGTTTGCCGGCGTCGTTCTGCCCACGCTGTTGATCATCGGCCTGATGGTGTTTCCGTACGTGGACTCCAATCCGCTAGGCTCGGGCTACTACACCATCAAACAGCGGAAGGTCGCCATCCTGAGTTTTGGGGCCGGCTTCTTTATCTGGCTGATGTTGGTGTTTATCGGCACGTTCATGCGTGGCCCCGGTTGGTTGTGGTTTTGGCCCGGCCAGACCTGGGACCATAGCATGGTGGTCTATGAGGTGAATCGGAATTTACCCGATCTGTTCCCCGACTTCATCGGCCAGACGGTCATCGGACGAATTGTGATCGGCGTGGTGGCCATCGCGCTCTTCTACGCCGTGTCCGGCTGGGCTATTCATCGCTGGGTCACACGCACCGAGTTCGATCGAAAGATTTTCGCGCGCACAAGTCTGTTGCAGTACCTGACATTTCAGTTCTTCGCCATTACCGTTCTGATCGGCTTGCCCGCAAAGATGATTTTGCGGCTTGTTTTCCGGATCAAGTATGTGCTGGTGTCGCCGTGGTTGAACATTTAAATCCCAAACCCGCGCAGCGGGAAATCCCAAGCACGAAATTCGAAATCCCAAACGTTCCGAATCTCCCCCGGCGGGGGCTGATGAGAGAATCCGCTTCGCCGCGACCATGGGCACAGCGGCTGTCATCGCCATCTTCGTGCAGCTCCTGCTGGGCGCCGCTTTCCGTCACGGTTGGCTGGGGATCATTCCGCATCTGCTCGGTGCCGTGCTAGTAGCGATTTTGCTTGGCTGGACATTGCTGACGATTCTGAAGCATATACCATCAATCTATCTGCAACGGCCGGCGCGGTGGACTCTTGGGTTACTGGTTGTGCAATTGGCGCTGGGGATTGCAGCTTATTTTGCCCGCGTCGCTTCATACGATGATCCTCAGCCGCTCTTCTACATGGTCTCGCTGACTGTAGCCCATGTCGCCGGAGGCGCGTTGACCTTAGCGATGGCTGTCGTCATTGTGCTCCGGCTCTACAGAATCAAAATTCAGGCTTCGGAGGCGAGTTCCCAAACGTCTGATGTGAGGAACATCTCATGGTCTGATGTGTGAGCGTGGATGAGGGCCACAGATTGCACAGATTAGCACAGAGTGCAATATCTGAATTAATCTGTGCAATCTGTGGCTATTGAGCAGCCGATGCTGCAGCGCATCGGCTGTGAGCTGAGAACATATTACGATGATTGATCAAGACGCACTGATGAAAGCTGGCCTTGTTCGGTTGGACTGGGCTGCATCGAGTCGGCGGCCCATGCGGGCTGTCTGGCGTGATTATCTGGAATTGACCAAGCCGCGCCTGAGCATGCTGATTTTGCTCGTGGCAATGGCTGGGTTCTGCTTGGGGTCGCGAGCCTCGTTTGATGTGGGCCGATTCCTCTGGACCATCGCCGGGATTGGCCTGCTCAGTGGCGGCATCTTTGCATTGAACCAGTATCAGGAGCGGCGCGTGGACGGCCTGATGAAGCGCACTGAGCAGCGCCCGCTGCCGGCTGGCCGGCTGCATCCAACTGAAGCGTTTTGGTTCGGCGCATTGTTGTCTATAGCGGCCATCGGCGTGCTTGCTCTGTGTGTGAATGGGTTGAGCGGATGGATTGGGCTGTTCACATTGCTCAGTTATCTGTTGATGTATACCCCGCTGAAAACAAGAAGCCCGCTGTGCACGCTCGTTGGCGCGATGCCGGGCGCGGTGCCGCCCTTGTTGGGCTGGGTGGCTGCTCGCGGTCATTTCGATAGCGAAGCGTGGCTCTTATTTTTTGTGCTATTTCTCTGGCAATACCCGCACTTCTTAGCCATCGGCTGGTTGTACAGAGAAGATTACGCGCGCGCCGGGATTCGCATGTTGCCCGCGATCGAATCGGAAGGCAGGGCGACATCTCGGCAAATCGTCGCTTTCACCGCGCTGTTGCTGCCGGTCAGCTTGCTGCCCACGTGGATGGGGCTTTCCGGCCAGATGTACTTAGTCGGGGCGTTGATCCTGGGGTCGCTGTTTTTGGTTGCGGCAATCCGCATGGCGTTGTTCAAAACGAAATGGGAAGCGCGCCGACTCTTGCTGGCCTCGGTTCTTTATTTGCCGTTGCTGTTTGGACTAATGGTGCTTAATCCTGTTGGCATGAAATTCGGTTTGATGTAATGGTCCCCTTCGAGGGAAATCCGAAGCATGAAATCCGAAATTCGAAACGTTTGGGATTTCGAGATTCGGATTTCGGATTTCCCTGGAAGAGGGCTTCGAGGAGGCATCATGGGGGCGACTGTAGCTATACTAATTTGGGCTGTCACAGCGGCCACATTGTGGATGTTTCTCTCCGGCCGGTGGCCAATGCCGGAGCTGATCTCACTTCACGGACAGGGATGGGATTCGCAATACTTAATGACGATCATCATTGTCGGCATCGCGTTCACGCTGGCGCAAATCGGGCTTGGGTGGTGCGTCTTCAAGTTCACTGACAAGAAACCCGGCCCGGCCACCTACACCGAAGGGAGCGCCAAGGTGGAGACCACGTGGACGCTGATCACGGCTGCCGTTTTTGTCATGCTGGGCATTACCGGCCAACGCGTGTGGGCTCACTTCCACCTCACAGACCCGCCCCGGGATGCCCTCATGATCGAAGTCACCGGGCAGCAATTTGCCTGGAATGTTCGCTACCCTGGTCCCGATGGCGTGTTTGGACGAACCGATGTCAAGTTGGTTGACGATGCGGCCGGCAACCCGCTTGGCCTCGATGATAAAGACCCGGCGGCACGCGACGACGTGGTCACCCAAAATCAAGTGGCCGTTCCGGTCAATCGCCCGATCCGCCTTATCCTGAAATCCAAAGATGTGACCCATAACTTCTTCGTCCCTCACGCCCGCATGAAACAAGACGCCGTGCCGGGGTTGGCGACGTTCATGCATTTCACACTGACCAAGCCCGGCAAATATGAAGTCGCATGCGCTGAGTTATGCGGCCAACTTCACTGGCAGATGAAAGCCTTCATCAACGTGATGTCAGACGAGGAATTCCAAAACTGGCTCAAGGAACGAGCGCCGTAGCCCTCTTCGAGGGAAATCCCAAGCACGAAATCCGAAATTCGAAACGTTTCGGATTTCATGCTTCGGATTTCCCCCAGCGGGGATTGCAGAGGAGTTGTTCATGTCGTCCGGACGACGCGAGAGAAACGATGAAAAACGCCACAGGCAGGAATGCCTGTGCCACTTTTTCTGAGGAGAGACGATGGAACCGACAACCACCATTCATCATCACGCACCGCCGAGCAGTTTCATCCGGAAGTATATTTTCAGCACCGACCATAAGATCATTGGGCTGCAGTACTACTTTCTTGCGCTGGTCGCTGCATTTATAGGGATGGGCTTATCATTATTGATGCGCATCAAACTGGCCTGGCCGACCGAGACCTGGCCGACACTAGCGGCCCTCTTTCCCGAAGGCTTCGCCGGCGGTCAAATGAAGCCGGAGTTTTACCTGGCCATGCTGACGATGCACGGGACGATCATGGTCTTCTTTGTGCTGACGACTGCGCCACAAGGTGGATTTGGCAACTATTTTCTGCCCATGCAAATCGGCGCAGCCGACATGGCCTTCCCAGTCCTCAATATGCTTTCCTTCTGGTTCACCTTCGTCGGCTTTGTTGTCCTGATGGCCGCTTTCTTCGTAACGGGTGGCGCGCCAATATCGGGCTGGACCGGTTACCCACCATTGAGCGCACTGGGGCAGATTGCCGGTCCTGGCTTAGGTCTTGGACAAGACTTATGGGTTATCAGCATCGCCATTTTCTGTGTCGCCTCACTGCTGGGCGCGTTGAATTTCATCTCAACGATGCTGAATATGCGGACGAAGGGGCTAGATCTCTTCAAACTGCCACTGACCTGCTGGGCCTGGTTCACGACGGCTGTGTTGGCGCTGCTGGCCTTTCCTGTGTTACTGGCCGGCGGCGTGCTGCTGTTGCTAGACCGGAATGCCGGATCAAGCTTTTTCCTCCCTGAAGGCTTGATTGTGAGCGGCAAAGTGATCAATCGGAGCGGCGGCTCGCCGATTCTCTGGCAACATCTGTTCTGGTACTTCGGGCACCCGGAAGTCTATATCGCCATCCTGCCCGGCATGGGCGCAACATCGCAGATTCTGGCTACGTTTGCCCGCAAACCCGTTTATGGCTACCGCGCAATGGTGATCGCTATCTTCGCCATCGGCCTGCTAGGATTTTTCGTTTGGGGGCATCACATGTTCGTCAGCGGCATGAGTCCATTCAGCGGGTTGGCTTTTTCCGTCATCACGCTGACCATCGGCATTCCATCAGCCATCAAGACGTTCAACTGGCTCGGCACGCTGTGGGGTGGACGCATCCGGTTTACCAGCGCCATGCTGTTTTCTATTGGCTTCGTGTCGCTGTTCGTCTCCGGCGGCGTCACCGGCATGGTGCTTGGGCAGTCATCGCTCGACCTGTTTTACCACGACACCTATTTCGTCGTTGGTCACTTCCACATGATTATGGGCGTGGCGGCCATCTTCGCTATGTTCGCCGGAACATACTACTGGTTTCCGAAGATGTTCGGTCGCATGATGCACGAGGGGCTGGGACGATTACATTTCTGGTTATCGTTCATCGGCGTCTACGCCATCTTCGTGCCGATGCACATCCTGGGCGTGATGGGACATCCGCGACGATACGCTCAGTCAACAGCATACGAATTTCTGGGGAGTGCGTTGCCGCTGCATGAATTCATCACCGTCGCTGCGATCATTATGGCGCTCGGTCAATTCATCTTCTTGTTCAATCTGTTTTGGAGCATGAAGAAGGGCGCAAAGGCGCCGGACAATCCATGGGAAGCGACAACGCTTGAGTGGGCGACGAGCTCACCGCCGCCGTTCGATAATTTCGGCGGTCGCCAGCTCGTTGTCCATCACGGGCCATACGAATACTCAGTGCCAGGGGCGCCCAAGGATTACATCATGCAGACGGACCCGCCACTGGCCGTCGCCAAACACTGACCGAGCAGGGAGCAAAGTGAGATGGTTGCAACACTACCGCCCAAGCCAGAGACATACGGCCGCGCGCCCGGTTGGCCACCAGACGATGGGGGAAACAGGGATAACGGCGGCGGCTTCGATAAACCGAGTCCTCCGCCTTCGGCCTACCGCTTAGGCATGGGTCTGGCGCTGGTCTCCATTTTCATGCTCTTTGTGGCGTTCACCAGCGCCTATGTCATTCGTCAGGGCCAGGGCCAGGATTGGCAACCGATCAACCTGCCTGTTGTCCTCTGGTTGACAACTGCGCTTTTACTGCTGAGCAGCGTGACGCTGGAGCGCGCACGGCAGCGCTTGCGACATGGCGATGAGTTGATGTGCAATCGCTGGCTGACGGCGACCACGCTGCTGGGATTGGGCTTCCTCATCGGTCAGTTCGTGGCCTGGCGACAACTGGCCGCCGATGGGATTTACATCAACACAAACCCGCATAGCTCCTTTTTCTACATGCTCACTGCGGCGCATGGCCTGCATTTAGCCGGAGGTCTTGTGGGACTTGGCTATATCACGGTTAAAATGTGGCGCCAAAGCTACCAGCTCGCGCTGGCCGCTGGCCTGTGGACGCACCCGAAGAAGGAACTGGCAATTGATTTGATGAGCCTTTACTGGCACTTCATGGATGGGCTCTGGGTTTATCTGTTTGTGTTGTTGTTTGCTTGGACGTGAAAGCCCACGCAGGGCTCCCCTGCGGGGGAAATCCGAAGCACGAAATCCGAAATCCGAAACGTTTCGGATTTGGAGATTCGGATTTGGAATTTCCCTCGAAGAGGGTTTGGGAGTTCCGATTTCCCTCGAAGAGGGGAAGAGGGTTTGGGAGGATACGCCATGCTCACATGGGAGGGACAAACCATGCGAGAACGCCTGATCATGAATGGCCTTTGTCTTCTAATCGCCCTGGCGGCTCTGGCGTATGCCGGCTGGGGCATCTTCACCGGTCAAATCTGGATTCAAGGCGTTGATGGGTTGTTTCTGATTCTGATCAGTCTGTTCATTGCGTTTCTGTTCGGATTAAATCCATTGCTGGAGATCAAACGCGATGGGCTTCAAGGCCTGCTGGGCAGCACGGGCCTACCGCGCGCCCGGGCAGTCGCCTCAAACCCGGAGGAGATGACGATGGTTCACGCACCAGTACATGAATACACAGATGTAGGCTGGGGCGGCGCTGCGCTGCCTTACGCCATCGGGTCGAAGAAGCTCGGCATGTGGTTGTTCATTGTCTCCGACTCGCTCACGTTTGCTGCGTTGCTGTTCGGTTACAGCTATCTCCGTATCTCAACGCCGGACTGGCCAACCCCATTCCACTTCAACCCCAGTATTATCTACGCCACCGTGATGACCTTCTTCCTGCTGCTCAGCAGCGTGACCATGGCATTGGCCGTGCGAGAAGCCGGGCGGGGCAATATCAAGAAAACGGCTCTGTTCATCCTGGCGACAATTGGTGGCGGGGCGATGTTCATCATTCTCCACGCCAACGAGTGGAACCATCTGATCCATGAAGGTGTGCGCATGTTCAGAAATCCATGGGGCGTCCCTCTCTTTGGCGCCACATTCTTCACGCTGACCGGTCTGCATATGCTGCACGTTGCCTCCGGTTTGGTTTATCTGTTTGTGATTATGATCGGGTTCTCACGGCGTAAGTTTTCAGCAGAAGACGTCGAAATCAGTGGCCTCTACTGGCACTTCGTTGACCTCGTGTGGATGTTCATCTTCCCACTAGTTTACTTGCTATCCGTCAAAATGGAGTAACCAATACAAGGAGCTGTCATGGGAAATCACCAATCCGCGCACGTTGATCTACCAACAAGTAAATACTTCGGCGTCTGGGGATATTTGCTGGCGCTGACTGCTATCGAAGTGTATCTGGCTTACATTCACTTAAATGTCACGCTCATGCTCGTCTTGCTCATGGGGCTGTCCATTGTGAAGGCAGCCTTGATCATGGCTTACTTCATGCATCTGAAATTCGAACGCATGAGCCTGATCATCACGCTCATTCCCGCGATGGTCATTTGCATCTCGCTGCTCGCCATCGTATTTCCAGATAGCTTCCGCTTGCTGGAGTTTAGGAAATGAGCTTTCGTGATCCGTGATTCGTATGCTGTCATTCAATTCACGATCCTCAGTCCACAGACCACGGTCCACGGACCACAGTTCACGGACCACAGTCCACTTCTGGATTCTCGCGTTGGCCGCTGCTACGTGTTGGTTGCTGCCTCCCGAGGTCTTGGCCCAATGCGCAATGTGCAAAACGGCAGCCGCTTCACAACAAGCTGAAGCCATCCGCAGCCTTAATATCGGCATTCTCATCCTCCTGGTCCCATCGCTGCTGTGCTTTGCTGGCATATTTGCCGTGGCACTACGGCTGATGCATCGCCCCGCGGGGGAAATCCGAAGCACGAAATCCGAACCCCTGCGGGGAAACTCGAAGCTCCAAATCCGAATCCGAAACAAACTCCAATGGCCAAACCCTCAAATGTAAAACAAGGAGTGAGGCAGTGTTTGGAACATCGAGATTTTGACGTTTGAACTTGTCTCGGATTCCGTGCTTGGGGCTTCAGATTTCCCTCGAAGATGGTTATGGACACCGACCTGGCGTTAGATATTCTCCGGTTGTTCGACGAGTCTCACACGCAGGGCTGGGACTTACACGGCTTTTTTGAACTCCTCGCCGGCGACGACCAAGAGAAACGCCTCGCCGTTTTGGATACTGTTGATGAGCTAGCAGCCGCCGGCTTCTTGTGCAACCGCGGCAGCGATTTCTATACGCTCACTGATAAAGGCATGCGAGCCGCTGTACGAGGTTCATTCGATGTTGAGTAGTCGCGCATCAATCGGGCTGGTCAAGCAACTGACCGTCATACACGTCCTGCTCTGCCTGCTGTGCCTGCTTCCGATCGGTTGTCGAAGCAATAAGCAGCAGGGAACTCGCACGTTTCAGGTTCAAGGCCGCGTCGTCTCAATCGGCGAGGATAAGCGCTCAATCGGCATAGAACACGAGGACATTCCCGGATTCATGCCGGCAATGACCATGTCGTTTCCCATCAAAGACCCAAATCTCATAGAGGGTTTGTCACCCAACGATCTGGTTCGCTTTGAACTCGTCGTGACCCCCTATGAATCGTGGATCAGCCGGATCGAAAAAACAGGACGCGCGGAGAACACCCAAAACAGCCAAAAGAGCAGGGAAAACGAACCGGCGATTCTCAGACCGGGCGAAGCGATACCTCCTTTCAACCTGATAGATCAGAACGGGCGACGCGTGTCACACGCTGACTTTCGTAACAAAGCGCTGGCCATAACCTTCATCTTTACGCGATGCCCACTACCAGATTACTGCCCGCGATTCACGAGCCACTTCGTTGACGTGCAAAAGCAACTCCTGCCAAAATACAACGGCCGGTTTCATCTGATCTCGGTGACCATTGACCCGCAATACGACACGCCGAAGGTGCTCAAGCAATACGCCGCTTTGTACAACGCTGACCTGTCCAGTTGGAGCTGGCTGACTGGGCCGGACGAATCCATTCGAGAAATGGCAGCACGATACGGAGTCCGCTATTGGAACGAAGAAGGAACCATCTCACATACAGCAGCCTGCGCTGTCATCACCCCCTCAGGACGACTCTATAAACTGCGGACCGGTAACACCTGGACAGCAGAAGATGTTATCGGCGACCTAACCGCCGTGCTGGAGAAACCACAAGAAATCGCAACTGGCGAGAAATAGCAATGCGGGGAAATCCCAAGCACCAAATCCGAAACAAACTCCAATGACCAAACTCTCAAATGTGAAACAAGGATTGGAGCTTGGAACATTGAGATTTTGACATGTGAACTTGTTTTGGATTTCGTGTTTCGGGTTTCGAATTTCCCTCCAAGAGGGGTCGGATTTCCCCGCAGGGGCCGAGGAACCTCCCTGCTGCCAGCAACCACTAGAACAAGAGTATGCAAGGAATTCAATTGTCAGATTTACCTTCGCTCAACGCCGTCCTAAACACAGTCAGCGCCGTCCTGTTATGCGCTGGTTATTATTTCATCAAGCAGCGAAACATTGAACTGCACCGGGCTTGTATGCTGGGGGCTTTTTGCGTCTCGGTGGCGTTCCTGGTCTCCTACCTGACCTACCATTACTTTTATGGATCAACCAAGTTCACAGGGCAAGGGGGATGGCGGCTGCTCTATTTCACTATTCTGTTGTCCCACACGATTCTGGCTGCTGTCAACTTGCCTATGGTACTGATCACACTATCCCGCGCCTGGCGACAGCAATTCACCACCCATAGGCGTATTGCCAAATGGACCCTGCCAATATGGCTCTACGTCTCCGTCACGGGCGTTCTCGTTTACCTGATGCTCTATCACCTGGGCTGATCTCGCAGCGAGCGTTCTCAACCCAACGCTACTCGGGCAACGTTCAATGACTCATTCCAATCAGGCAATCGCAGGCACTCCTTATCACAAACAATTCGGCAAGGATCATCCATCGCCGTGCAATAGATCGTGTCCATGACCTTCAAGTCATGGAGCGTGTTCTCTGTTTGCAAAACGCCCACTTTGACTGCCGTCTTTTTAACAGGACAACGAAATGACCGCCAAATAACTTTGGCTTGCGCGGCACGACGAGAACGAGCAAAGAAAACAAAGCCAAGAATGAGCAAGGGAATGACCCAAAAAACCAGCGCAAGCCCAACAGCCGCCATGATCCACTGGCTTGGCATAAGCACCCCCTTTTGAGTGCAACGCACACCGCTCGGGCACGCTACACTCACTGCATAATCTTTCTCTTCGATCAATAAACAACCGAAGAGTCACCAATTTTTGAGCAAAACGCGTGCCACTCCAGCAGGATGGCAATGCTTTTTACGCTCCTCGGGCTGATCGCTTGGCTTCAAAACCAGTTAAGGAGCGTGGAGCCATTCTACGGTACTGCTATAACAGCCATGCAGGCTGCGCAATTAGACACAGGTTTGTGGGAAATGCCTCGCACGAGAAACCGGGGCCGGGGATCGTGGACCGCAAGTTGAATCACGGGTCATGAACCACGAATCACGAATTCTGTGCTAATCTGTGTAATCTATGGCTTCATGCCACGGATCACGGATCACGAAGACTGGGTCACTGGGTCTTGGGAAACTACATGATGCCTGATCATTACGATGATGCTCAAAACTCACCCCGGCATCGAGCCAATAAACCGGCGCTTTTGATGCTGGGTCTGGGCGTCCTGATCGTTGTTGTCTCGTTCTGGTTCTGGCACGAGGTCTGGTTTGGCCGACATTTAAGCGAAGATGAAGTCGGTCAATATCTGAGCGATTCAAAGTCTCCACGAAAAATACAACATGCTCTGTCGCAAATCGCCGACCGGATTATGCAGCGTGATCCATCGGTCCAGCGTTGGTACGCACAGGTCATTGAAGCGGCTAAGCACGAGGACCCAGCTATTCGTGTGATGGCTGCCTGGGTTATGGGTCACGATCATACTGCCGACCGCTTTCACCAAGCTTTGCTTGCGCTGCTCGACGATCCTGATCTGCGTGTCCGACGCAACGCTGCCTTGAGTCTGGTTCGATTCGGCGACAGCAGCGGTCATGAAGAAATCGTGAGTATGCTGCGGCCCATCACAATCACCGCCCCTACTCAGGGACGAGTTATGATTGACTTGAGTGTTGGTCAAATCATCGGAGCTGGAGACTTGGTGTGTAAGATTGTTGGCCCAGACGGGCAAACGATTGATGTGAGGACGCCGGCAAGTGGGAAGATTCAAGCAGTGAGCGTGAAGGATGGTTCGCTCACTGGGTTATCAGACGTGCTTGCAACCATCGCGCCAGATCAACAGGTTGCGTGGGAGGCACTGCGCGGGCTCTTTCTTATAGGAACTGAAGAGGACATTGACGAGATCGAACGCTACGTCCTCGATGCTCCCGACGTAGCTGAGCCTGTTCGCCAACAAGCAAAAAACACTGTTGAGGCTATACGAAAGCGATCGGCACGTAACCCCACTCACTAGCCGGGCGGTCCGGCGCGTCCGGTAAAATGACGCCGTGAGCCGCCTCCCATTCTGCTGTGTTGTGCATCTCAATGGCATCCCACGGGCAGCCGTCCAGGAACGTACCATCAGGCCCTTTACTCGTGCATTTGGCGCAACCAATGCAGAGAGCTTTATCCACTTCAATTCTGCCAAACGGCGGGTGATCCTCATCGGGAACCCAAAACATGCACGAATCAACCGGACAATACGCTATACACACAGGCGAACCAGCACAGCCAGTACAGTTTTCGTTGATTACAGCGAGTTGTTTAGGTTTTCGCTTCCGCAGGTCTGTTCGACCTGATGACATGGGATATAACTTGACGATGACCTCAGTAGCTTCCGTTGTTACCATGTTGTAGGTCCTCCGAGTATCGGGCGCGTAACTTTAGCATACCTGGCAAACATCTTTCAACGAGGAGACGATGGCCACGAACCAGAACCGGGCATGAGAATCCACATAAGGCCGATTATCGGACGACATACATCAATGAATCCCCTCCTCGCCAACCGCACCACTCACATTCTTCATAGAGCGACCTTTAATTGCATTTAGCCTGGGACTCCACATCTTGCGGGCTAATGCACGCTGCGTGCGCTGCCACGTAAACTCCTTCACAAACCGCTCTAGGAGGTAGAAATCGAACCTGCTCTTGAAAGTCTCATCAAGCAGGCCTTCTGCGGTGGAATCGTGACTGACGGCCTTGGGCAACCTTGAAAGTTGCTCCTATGGCTCGTTCCAAAGGCATCGGTATTCACAACTCATACCTTGATTACAGGGAGCCCCATTGATTATTCGACCCTACAAACCTCAAGATTTACTAGCCCTCCACAAGATTGAGACAATCTGCTTTCCTAAAGGCATCGCATACACACAGGCCGAACTTCGTCACTACATAACCACCCCACGTAGCTTAACACTCGTAGCAGAAGATGATAACGGCCAGATTGTCGGGTTCATTGTCGCTCAAGTGGAGTGCTGGAGAAAACAAGCACCTCAGCCTCCTCAGCTTTGGGGGCACATCATCACCATTGATATTCTGCCTTCCTTTCGCCGACATGGGCTGGGCCAAGCGTTGTTAAAAGAAGCCGAGCAATGGTTGATGAGCCAAGGTTGCGTTCTCATTGAGCTTGAGGTTTCAATAGAAAACGCTCCTGCCATTGCCTTCTATCAAAAGAACGGGTACCGCCCGTGCTGGCTACTTAGCCGCTACTATCCCGATGGTACCGATGCCTACCTAATGCAGAAAGAAGTGAGTAGCCCCGCTGATGCCATCTGAACCTGCCCTAATTTTTTCTGCCCATGCCTTCCGGCGGGCACCATTGGGTATGCACAAAACTTTAGACTGACGCTTGGGGCCACGCACGGACACATACTGCACAGATTAGCACAGAGTGAAATATCTGATTAATCTGTGTAATCTGTGGCTCTGGTGAATTCGCACTGAACCAGCTTGCGCTTAAAACGTCGGCAGCTCCTTTGGTAACGTAAAGAAAACCGTCGTTCCGGCTCCCGGTTGAGATCGAATCCAGATTCTTCCCCCGTGTGACTCAATAATACGCCGGCAAATAGCCAGGCCGGCGCCCGTCCCAGCCGTCTCTTCTGTTTTGCCCAAGCGATGAAAGAGCCTGAAAACGGACTCATGATAAGGCTCCTCAATCCCCACACCATTGTCTTTCACATAGAAGGTATATGCTTCCTCATCTTCCTTGACCATGCCGACTTCAATAATTGGATTGCTTTTATCGTTAAACTTGAGAGCATTAGTGATGAGCTCCACCAGTAACTCCATCATCCTTTCCCGGTCTGCCCGCACGACTGGTAGATTTGGCGCAACTTTCAGCGTGGCGCCCCTGGCTGCTATGTCGTTGGCGACAGCATCCTCAACTAAACCGAGAAGCTGTGCCATGGAGACATCTTCATAGGCATTACTCTGCGCGTTGATCCTGGCATAATGAACGAGGTCTTCAATCATCTCCTTCATTCTGCCACCAGCCTGCTCAATCGAACGGATGTAGCCTTGCGCTTGCTCGTCCAACCGACCCACTGATTCCTCGCGCAGGAATTGACACAACACCAAAATCGCATGCAACGGCTGCCTCAAATCATGAGAGATGATCGAAGCCATTGAACTGAGCTCTTCATTGGTATTGTGAATGACACGCTTCAACCGCTCGATCTCTTCCTCACGCTCTTGAACCAGCAAGGTGGCTGGGACGACCTGCAAGGCGCACCGAGTCATGGCAAACCGACCCTGAGAATCATACAGAGCGGTGAGCGTAGCGTCTGTGTGGACAGAGGCCCCGTCGGAAGATTTGAAATGCAACTTGATTTGCGCAATGCCCTTCTCAACCAACCGATCAAAGGCTCGGGTCAGGTGCTGGCGAGATTCATGAACCAGAAAACTGGTGAACGGCCGCGCCATGATGTCGGTCTTGGAGTAGCCCAGCATACGAGCGAAGTCCTCGTTGCAGTAGATGAGATTCCCACTCGGATCAAACGTGCACTCAGGAGCCAGTTGGGCCGAAACAGGCGCTTGCGCCGGTTCAGCAGCCGTGATCGGCGTTTCTGGCGCCGGCGCAGGCTCAGGCTCGCGCACCTGACTTCTCAGCTCCTGATATTTTTGGTTGAGTTCCTCAACCATATCAGAGAATGCATTTGTGATGGCACGAGCTTCTTTAGCTCCATTCAGTCTGGTTCTGGTGAGCTTGGTTACCAACTGATATAACTCACTGTTGAACGCTTGGAAGCCGTCCAGGATTTCCAGAGTGGGAATTCCCTGAACTGCCTCAGGATCAAAGACCAGATTGGTAATTTGGCTCTGTTCCAACTGCCGGAAAAATTGATAGCGAGCGCCAGCTTTCTCGATGGCCCGGTCCATTAGCACAGTTGTCACATGAGCTCCCATGAACACGCTCATGGTGTCCCGTACGTGCTTATTGAATGAACCGAATAACGTCTTGAGCAGCTCCAACGGCGTTTGAGTACGCGCCACAGGCTGCATAACCGACAGATCAAGCGAATCGGTAGGGCTGACCAGCCCAATGCGCCGTTCGCCTAAAATCTTTCGCACATTGTTGAGAAAATCCTCGGAGCTGAGTGTTTTGATAATGAAGTCATCAGCGCCGGCTTCAATTCCCCGCAAGCAATCAATGAACTGATCGCGAATGGTATAAAGAACGGTGGCAATGTCGCGCGTATCCGGGTCAGCTTTCAATTGCTGACACACCTGATAGCCATCCATCTTTGGCATCGTCACGTCCAGCAGAATCAGGTCCGGATGAAGCTGACGGGCTACGCCGAGCGCTTCCATCGAATCGTGGATGATTGTGGAGGTATAACCGGCCTCCGAAAGAATTTTTGAAGCGAACCGCGCATCAATGGGTGAATCGTCAATGATCAAAATTTTCTCTGTTGGCATAGTCGAAATCTCCTCTCGTGTGCAGCACAACCGAGATAGGCTGGCCAATCAAAGCCACCACCTTCGCTGAACACTCAGCAATCTTACACATGCCCAAGTTCAAAAGAATTTGGTTTTGCCATATTATGCAGGTTAAGCAGACGGTTTTCAAGAGAAATCAGGAATTTTGCTCTGGCACGCGAAGTCACAACTTAAAGAGCTTGTCAAACGCCTGACGCGGGTCCTTGATCTGCCCAAGCGAGGTGGATGTCTCCCGCTCGACTGTGATTTTCACCTTGAAGTACTCACACGCGTTGCGCTTATCCTTTGGGGCAACGCGCGCAGGAATAGGTTGAGTACATTCAAAGCGACTCCCCGTATCAAAAAACAGGCAATTCTTGCAGGTATGAAGATCAGCTCCACAGCGCTGACACTGGCTGTCAGTTGAAATACCAAATTGCACAGGCATCAGATGCCCACACAATCCACAACGAAAGACCTCACGAACACCAGGCAACTTCGGCGCGCGTTTCTCAGTGGATCGGCTCAGAGAATCGCGCGGCTTCTCCTGCTGGTATGCTTCCATGTAACCGCGTTGTTTATATTTCCTTTCCATTTTCTCCTCACGTATGAACGAAAATACTGCTCTGTTAAACAAGCCCCGGTTGAGCGCCCGTCTGAACGGTTCTCAACAGCGGGTGTAACACAATCAACACAATCACATCACGTCATGACGTACTTTCCTTTTGCATGATGTGATCCCAAATTCCTCGCCCGTATCACCCTCCATCTGCAATGAGCAGGAGCGTAGATGGCCATTGGCCGCCTCAAAATAATGCTCCAGACAACAACCGTTCAAGCTCTAATCCCGCTTCTCAGCGGCGCCCGGTGCAGCTCAGCGAATGCTGCCCCTTTTAAACACACTCAGGAGAACGCTGTTTATTGTACAGCCCAATCTACATTAAAGTAAATCCATATTTTCACTCGTCCCCCAACTTCATCTCTGCCTTGTACTGATGACCGGCAAGGCGCTGAACAACGGCGCGGGCACTGAAACAGGCCTGGGCGTTCAGACTATCGCGGAGGGGTCATGGGAAAAGTATCCGGACAGCTAAATCCTACCCATGTAGATGTTGGTTTTGCCTGCGACACACCGGCCATGTCAATTGAAGAGTCTTCCGGCTCATTTCCCTCGCTGACTAAAAACAGCACTCTCTTCGGCCAGCCCTGACCGTTTGTTAACAACCCGAGCCATCACAAAAAGCAGGTCTGAGAGCCTATTGATATAGGGCAACACGCAGGGATTGATCTGTTCCTCATGGCTGAGAGCAACAATCGCTCGCTCCGCTCGCCGCGCTACAGTTCGAGCCACATGAAGCAAGCTCGCAACCTTACACCCGCCCGGCAAAATGAATTCTTCGAGTGGAGGCACCTCTTCGTTCAATTGATCGAGGACCTCCTCCAAATGCGTGACCCATTCCATGGGCACACGGGGAACTTCAATCCGGCTGGGACTCGCTAAATCAGCGCCGACCGTGAACAACTCGTTCTGGATCATTTGAAGAATTTGATTAATCTGCTGATCCGAGCTTTCAGAACGGATCACTCCCAGCAAAGAATTTAACTCATCTATCTCTCCATAGGCCTGAACGCGAGACGAAGCCTTACTGACCCTTTGGCCATCCACCAACGACGTTTCGCCGCCATCTCCCCCACGTGTATAAACCCTCGTAATACGCATAGTCCTATTCTGTCTCCCCGCTTCGCCAAATCTGTTCCAAGCGTTCATAGCTGGCGGGAAACTGACCACTATATCTGAGGAATGACGGAATAGGATAGCGGATGCCACCCTTTTGTGTTCCGTGTAGACCCTCGATAAGCTCATCAGCTCGGCACGCCGGCAACGCAAATGCCATTTCGTGATCCTCGGTCTGACCGAATACGCGATCACCATAACATGGCAAGATCACTTGGTACTCTTGTGTCTGCATCGTCCGGATGATCTCATCAGAGCAATCTAGCCGTCCGGTGAAGCTCGAATGAATCGCTCCGCCACGACGGTAAAGCGCCCCTGTCACCAGTCTTAAAACCTGGGCAGGATTGGCATAAATCAAAAAAACATCCGGCTCAAACGCCGTCCGCGCAGCCGGCGCGATCAAAATAGCCTCATACTGCCCATAGGCGAACCGGTGTGTCTCGGCCTCCGTTTTCGCGCCGGCTTCTAGCGTCTCCGTGTACATCCCGCAACTACAGTGTCCCTCCAGGTAGTAGCGGGTTTCCTGCTCAAATCCAAACACCGTTTTGGTCAGCACGCAGTTTAAGTCTTCCCTGCCCACTGCCAACGTCCAGCCATACCGACGGGCCATTGAAACGGCCTGACAGGTGGCGATCTGAATGCCCCAATCACGATGAGGCCGCTTGGCTTTCTCTGGCACAGGCTCGCCTCGGCCGAGCATCTTTATAGCCAAAGGAAACGTCTGTGGGCGCACTAATAACTCTATCTCTCGAGCAAATGATCCAGCGTCCATAGGGGCAGGATTCTACCTCAGCCCGCCTCCATGAGCAAACGAGAACAACGTTTTCCTCAACCTTTCTATTCGCGGAAGCAGAGGGAGCTCTGCTGGTCAAGCGCCAAGCCGCAACCGATTCTCTGCTCTGGCAGCAGCTCAAGCGGTTTTTCGCTCCGGATTATCCCGGATGCGAGCACGGGCTTGATGAAACCTTGAATCAAACGAGGTCTTGAAAACGCGGTGGCTCTCAGCCTTCACGCGAGGAGCGAGCAGATTTCCCAATCCACGCCTGTGCAGTCCATTAAAAAGGGCTGGCAAATTCCTATACCCCAAGCGACGGCCTAGCTTCCAGGCGCTGATCGTTTGATCCCGATTATAGAGCTCAATCGCTTGGATGATTCGTTCGCTCCGAAAATATCCGAAATGCTTGGGAACCAACCCGTGCTCCCGCAACTTCCCAAGATGCCAATACACCTTCCATAAAGGAATGTTGAGCGCGTGGGCAATTCCGCGGCTGGTCATCAGCGGCTTCTGGCCGGCAAGAGCCTGCATTCTGGCGCAGATGTCACACCGCCCAATCCAGTGCCCAGCCTGCGGGAGGCGTTTTTCCACAAGCAGCCCTTCCCGCCTGGCTTTGGCCACGATCTGATGGACGCGCTGCCGCGTTACACCAAACTGCCGCCCAATTTGCTCCAACGTTGGATGACTCGGCGAACGGTACATCTCAAGAATGCGCGCATTGCGTTCTTCACTATCTTGGCTGGCAGCTAGTTGCCGCTCCACCCATTCCAGTTGCGGGAGCCTCTTTTTACGCCTCACTTCATCGTAGCTCACTCCCAACGCTTTCGAGGCGTTGACAACCGTCGCCGGCGATATGCCAAAGTGCTTGGCAATTGAGCCAATATCCCAATGCTTGTCTCGAGCGAATTTGACAATCTCCAAATATCTTTTTGCTGTTTGGGGCCGCCTCGGCAATTTGATCACTTTAGCGATGTCGTTATTCATTATGCTCTCCCTTCAGTCGGCGTCAAGCAAACATGACTCCCTTTTGATGCAGACAACCTGCAAAGAGTTCATGATTGCCCTGTTTTTGGTCTATTGAATTGGCATTGCCTAGACTGGCACCACGCCCAATGATGTGAGAGAGCTTGCGCTACTGGACGACCGCAGATTGTTAACTATGCCTGGATTGGCATCGCGCCTGGCACAACCTGGACTCGCATTATGCCCAATGATGTGAGAGAACGGGGCATCCACGCCCAATGTAGTAGCGACGTTTGATGGCTTCCGTCAGATAGGTTTTTGCATTCTCCACTGACTGATAGAGCGTTTGACCCCGCGCCAGCCCGGCCGCTATAGCCGACGCTAAGGCGCATCCTGTGCCATGAATCCCTTCGGCCACATCTATTCGCTCTGCTCGAAATTCATGGAAGGCATCTCCGTCAAACAGTATGTCAACAGCTTCGGCTGAAGCTAAGTGCCCACCTTTAACAAGCGCAGCGGCGGCGCCACGCCGGATCAATGCTTCAGCAGCGCGCTTCATATCACGCTCGGATTCAATCTTGATAGAAACCAGTTCCTCGGCTTCCGGGATATTCGGCGTCACTAGAGATGCCAAGGGGATTAAATGTTCGAGCAAGCTGTCCTTTGCAGAAGCAGCAAGTAACGGGTCGCCAGACTTCGCACGCATAACCGGGTCAAGCACGATATTCCCTACTCTTCCCTTCCTCAGCTCTGAGGCAACTGTCTTGATGATCGTCTCGTTCGATAACATCCCTATTTTCACCGCATCCACACGAATGTCAGACATCACAGACCTTAATTGCTTCCGCACAATGGAGGCTGGAAGATCAAAGACTGCTTCCACCCCCGTGGTGTTTTGAGCGGTCACCGACGTTAAGACGGTTAAGCTGTAAACATGAAATGCCTCGAAGGTTTTTATGTCGCCTTGAATGCCAGCTCCGCCACATGAATCTGAGCCGGCGATTGTCAGCACCGTCGGTTCTCTTGCCTTCAACGATGTGGAGCTTTTGAGCAAGTTGGTCATCTTACAATACCGTGCTGAACTCAACGGAAGGCGCTACATATTCTGCCAATCCGGACCACCACCACCCTCGGGAGGCACCCACGTAATGATGCCAAATGGGTCCATAATGTCGCAGGTTTTGCAATGCACGCAATTAGAGGCATTGATCTGAAGTCGCCGTTTTGCCCCTTCGCCGTCAACCATCTCGTAAACACTGGCAGGACAGAAATACTGGCAAGGATTCCCGTATTGCTCAGCGCACTGCGTACTACAGATTTCATAGTCAGCAACTAGTAAATGTACCGGTTGGTCTTCTATATGCGATGTTCTTGAGTAGTAGACATCGGTCAATTTATCGAACGTGACTTTTCCATCAAATTGTGACCTGGTAACGACGCCTCGATCCTGTTGGGTAGCTACCAGCGTCTTCATCCGCTTGTGACCCGGCTCAACGGCCATTCGCTCAATCAATCCACGCCCACCTGTCACCATTTGAAGAGCCCCATTGAGCAGGCCGAACCACAATCCATGATGGAAGCTTTGGTGGAAATTTCTCACCTTGTAGAGCTCCTTCTCAACCCAACTTTGCGCCACTAGGTGCTCGTACCGAGCGAGTTGGTTAGAGGAGAAATCATCCTGCTTGATGGCTTCATAAATCGCCTCTGCTGCAAGCATGCCTGACTTCATCGCCAGGTGGATGCCCTTGAGGCGCTGCGAGTTCAAAAATCCAGCAGAATCTCCCACGATCAGAAGCCCATCAGCATAGAGCTTGGGAATTGAGAAGTACCCACCTTCAGGCAGCGCCTTGGCGCCATATCGGATGAGCTGACCACCTTCAAGCAACGGACGGATGGCAGGATGAGCCTTGAGCCGTTGCAGTTGCAAGTGAGGATCCATGCGCGGGTCCTCATAGCTCAACCCTATAACCAGGCCTATGCTCAACACAGTTTCAGAAAGCGAATAAATGAACGAACCGCCAAACGTTTTTGAATCGAGCGGGTAACCCATCGTATGGATGACCGTGCCCGGCGCGAGGCGACCAGCAGGTACCTCCCAGAGCTCCTTGACTCCGACCGAATAAACCTGAGGATTTTTTCCTCTGTCCAGTCCTAACCTGCTCACAACTTCCTTGGTTAACGAGCCACGAACGCCCTCCCCTAAGACGACTACTTTCGTGCGAATTTCAACGCCTGGCTCATAATTCGGTTTGGGACGACCATGTTTGTCAACCCCTTTGTCGCCAGTTTGAACACCAACGACTCGATCACCTTCATACAAAAGCTTCACGCCGGGGAACTCAGGGAATATATCAACACCAGCCGCCTCAACCTGGCTAGCAAGCCATTTGACAAACTGTCCAAGAGAGATGACATAGTTGCCATGATTTTGTAGCGGCTTTGGAATAATCGGGGCTGATATTTTCCGGCTCTCCGTTAAGAACCAAAGATACTCGTTGGTGACCGGCGCGCTCAAAGGCGCCTGTCGCTGTTCATAATCGGGAATTAGCTCCTTCAAGGCAATTGGGTCAAGCACAGCGCCAGAAAGAGTGTGCGCGCCTACCTCTTTTCCCTTCTCTATGATAGCAATTGAAACTTCAATGGGCGGTTGATCTGCCCGCTTATTGTGATCGCTGATCAGGTTTGCAAGGTGCAACGCACCGCTGAGGCTGGCTGGCCCAGCTCCAACAAAAAGCACGTCTATGTCAAGCGTGTCTCGCTTTACGTCCATCAAAACCTCCGACGCGTTTGCTACGAGTCTGTGATTGTAACACAGCGACCCCTTTTCCAAAAGAAATACAAATTTTCCGGTTTGCGAAGCGCCCGCTTGCACTGCCACAGAGCCACCAATATAATCTCGACCTTACCCAAGAGGTCACCATGAAATTATTCTCCATTGAAGAAGCCAACGCGCTACTTCCCTTCCTTCGGGTGTCGCTGCAAAAAGCGCAGGCTGAACGCAATGCCATCCGTCAACTGGCTCCAAAAATCCGTCGTGCCCAAGAAAAAGCCCTCCTGGGAGGAGGAGCGCCCTACGGTCCGGCCTTTGTCCGCCACGTCATTCGCTACCAAGAGGTAGCACACGCGATTCACTCTACAGGCGTCATTGTAAAAGACTTTGACATCGGATTATGCGACTTTCCATTCTACCTGGACGACCACGTCGTCTATCTGTGTTGGAAACCTGACGAAGAACGCATTGAGTGGTGGCACGAACTCGATGCAGGTTTCGCAGGGCGGCAGGCATTATACAAATAAATAGCTTGACATCAGTCTACATTGCTGCTACAAAGCAGAAAATAAAAATCGGTCAAATGGAGGTTTTTTAAGTCAATGATGGGCAAAAATGACATCATGACCTCTCGCGAAGTAATGGCTTATCTCAAAATCAGTAAACCAACCCTCTACCGAATGATCCAAGACGGCAATTTGAAGGCAGTGAAAATTGGCAAGAACTATCGGTTTCTCAAACAAGACATCGAAAATCTTCTCCGGACAAACCAGTCGTATGGAGGGTAGTCACCTATGGCCAAGATCACGGCAATTGCTAACCAAAAAGGTGGTGTTGGTAAAACGACAGTGGCAGTGAATCTGTCCATTGCTGCAGCCCGAAATGGATTGCAAACACTGCTTGTTGACGCTGATTCCCAGGCCAATGCTACAAGCACCTTCTTTCCGAAGGAAGGAATCACACAGTCGCTCTACCACGTTCTGGAAGAAGGGTTGTCAGCTAGCCGTGTTATCTTGCAAACAAACATCATCAATCTCGATATTTTGCCATCTACTATACAACTGGCCAGGGAGGAGACCAACTTTCATCCGGACACCTTTTTCCGCCTCGAAGATGCCTTACAAGGGTTGAATTACGATCTGATCTTCATTGATGCCCCGCCCAGTCTTGGGGTCTGCTTCACACAGGCGCTTGTCGCTGCCGATTATCTCCTCATTGTGAGCGTAGCCGGCAAGTTCGCTGCCGAAGGGATCGAAGACTTGAACGATTCATACGAACGAATCAAGCGACGCTTCAATCACGACCTTCAGCTTCTTGGGTGCCTGCTGAACAAATTCGATGCCCGTATCACCGGCCATAAAGAGTCCAAGCTCTGGCTCAGGGGCGTTTTTGGCAAGAAAGCGTTCAACACCGTCATCCCAACTCATGCTGCACTGGAAACCAATCCAATCGCTGCGCCAACTTCTAAAAGCGACCTGGCATTCCAGGAGCTTTTTGAAGAGATCTGTGTTCGCTTGCAACTGCCGATAGTACCAAAGGAGGTCGCTCTTGGCACGAAAGAAAGTTAAATTGCCAACCCGCGAAGGAACCAAGTTGCCACCGTTGTCAGAGGAAGAGCGGTTACAACGTAGGAGAGTCGGCCATCCATTGGATGACTTTCCCGTCAGCCCACGCATGTCACAGTGGCGAGAAGTTGATATTCAAACTGAACAAAACGCGCCGGCTGATTCAGAAACGATGAAACGTTCAATTGAACGTTCAATGAAACGTTCAATTGAACATATACAAAATCAAAAGACAGATTCTGTTGCAAATCGAGAAAATAAAGAACTATTTGATGAGATTGAATTTATAAATCAAACATCAATAGCTAATCAAAGACGAAGTAAAAACAAATCTGAACGTTTAATTGAACGTTCAGATGAACGTTTAATTGAACATTTAGAATCCAAACAAATCAAAGAAGCTTACATCGCTCTGGATGCCACTCACACGGCCTCAGAAGCGAAAGTGTATGGCTACCTCTATCGGCTCTCCATTGTGCGTGGCCAAAACACCTGTCGCGCGTCCCTCTCAGAGATGCAACAATCGCTGGGACTGGCTAAAAACACGCTTATTCGGGCAATTCGCGGCCTTATCGAGAAGCTTTCCATTGAAGCACTCGACCGACGCGCCGGCTCAAAAATCGGATCGCTCTTTAGAATTTATCCAGTCAAAGACATCCTGACGCGCCGAAAAGAGGCCGGCATTGAGATTGACGAGATGAAGCGAATCGTGCCTAATAGTTCAATTGAACGTTCAATTGAACGTATAAATGAACGTTCAAAAATTGAACCATTGAACGTTCAAAAATTGAACGTTCAATTGAACGTTCAACCACCAACTAAACAATTGACAAAAAATAACTTAAGCGACGCCCTCCGGAAAACTAAACATTTTTATTTAAGAAATGACGATGATTTACAATCATCGTCAATAGGGGACGATGACTTTTCGCGGCTTCTGCTGATCAAAGACGTCTATTGCGGCATCACGGGAAACGACTGGCGAGAGACAGACGAAACAGAAGCAAAAAACATCTGCCATATAGGAATTGGCCACGTCATTCTGGGCATCTGCTATTCGATAGACCGAGCTAGCAACCATCATGTAGGGAGTTTGAAATACTGCATCCCGGCTATCCTCGATCACTACGACGCAATGAAATCATTTCCTGAAGAAGCTCTCATGAGCATAGCCTACTCACACATGATGAGAATCAAGCTGGCCCAGAAAAGAAATGCTTGGGATCCACACTCGGAACGGGAGGAACACAGGATGGGTTGAAATCAGTTGAGCTTGCTTATGAAAACTTGCCACATACTCAAGTGGATCAAACAGCGGCGGCAAAACCGGAGCGCAAATGAGCGAACTCACCAAGGAGCACTGATATTGAACAAATGGCATTGAATCAACGGTTAGCGAAGTATCCGTCGAAAACAAGCCTCACACAGAAATTGCTTGGATGGATTCAGGCTGTCACGCTAGCAACGTGGTTTGGAAGCATGGTTTTTGTCAGCTTCATTGGAGCTCCAACGGCCTTTCAGGTGGTTAACGACACAAGAACAGCCGGCGCAATTGTAGGGGGAATGCTCAATAAAGTTTACCTGATGAGTTACGGCGTGGGTGTGATTGTCTTTTGCCTGTGGATCATCCAATTCGCTTTGGGGCATCTATCGGGCTTGCGGCTTGCTGGGTTGGTGCTAGTTTTATTTATTGGCCTTGGAATGAACGTTTATGCTCGCGAGGTTGTGGCCCGCAGGATGGCAGAAATCCGCAGAAACATAGACCAGGTGAACAATACCGCTGATCAGCAGCAACTGCGTGCCACATTCGATCGGCTGCATCGGTATTCTGTCTGGTTGATGGGTGGTAGTATGATTGCCGGCTTGATACTGATTTCTGCGATTGGTGTAGGGACTGAGCCACGAAAAGAGACGAATCGCTGGCGAATGTAGAGAGGCATACTGGTGCTCGAGGGAAGGGCGTTTTGTTATTGCATTTCTAAGGTAACAACAACAGGAGACAACAAACGATGAGCTATATTGTCGAAAGTCAGGTTGAGCGCTACATGGAACAACTCATTCCCGAGCGGGACCCTGTTTTGCAGGAGATGGAGCAGTTGGCGGCAGAGAAGGGAATTCCGATTGTTGGGCCTGTGGTTGGGCGGTTTTTGTTTCAGCAAGCGCTCTTGCTACAGGCGCGGCGCATTTTTGAGTTGGGGTCGGCCATTGGTTATTCAACGATCTGGCTTGCGTGGGCGGTGAGTGATGCAGGCGTTGTTTATTACACCGATAGCAGCCCTGAGTATGCTGAGATGGCTCGTGAATTTTGCCGGCGAGCAGGGGTTGAGCAGCGTGTTCGGTTCCTCGTTGGAGAGGCGTTGGAGTCGCTCGACAGCGTGGATGGTCAGTTTGACATTGTCTTCAACGACGTCAACAAGTATCAATACCCGCAAGTCTTCCTCAAAGCTGCTTCGCGCGTGCGGCAAGGCGGTCTGCTAATAGCCGACAACGTGCTTTGGGGCGGGCGGGTCGCCAGAGGTGATCAAGATAGTTGGACGGAAGGCATTCGCCAGTATAACCGGCTGATTTACGAAGCGCCCGACTTTCTAACAACAATTGTGCCGCTCCGTGATGGAGTTTCGTTAAGTTTGAAATTGTACTCGTAGGCTTTCTCATGAGGGCTGCCGGAGGAGTCAGTAGCGATGACGAACACAGCAAATAGTGTCAAGCCGCTTGGGCCGGCGGAGCAGGTGAAAGCAATCGAAGAGATCCAGCAGCTCAAGCGAGAAAGAAACGCCATCATTCTAGCTCACAACTATCAAATCCCAGAGATTCAGGACCTCGCTGACTATGTGGGAGACTCGTTGGGCTTATCCATGCAGGCTGCTCAGACGCAGGCCGATGTCATCGTGTTCTGCGGCGTCCATTTCATGGCAGAGACGGCAGCCGTTTTGTGTCCGCAAAAAACGGTGCTCATTCCCAGTCTGGAGGCCGGTTGCTCGTTGGCAGCAACGATCAATGCTGAGCAGTTGCGTCAGTGGAAGGCTGAGCATCCGAATGCCGTCGTGGTCTCTTACATCAACACGACGGCTGAGGTGAAAGCAGAAACAGATTACTGTTGTACGTCCAGCAATGCCGAAAAAGTGATTCGGGCAATTCCCGAAGAGAAGGAGATATTGTTTCTTCCTGACATGTTTCTCGGAGCCTACTTACAGAGGGTGACAGGACGCAAGATGCACCTTTGGTTGGGAGAGTGCCACGTGCATGCTGGCATACGCCCAGATCACGTCAAGACGATGCGTCAGGAGCATCCCCACGCTGAATTCTTGATTCATCCTGAGTGTGGGTGCGCGTCGCCCTTCATGTACCACGTCGCTGAACAGGAGATCGCTCCAACTGGAACTCACATTCTTTCGACAGGCCACATGATTAGGCATGCCAAGCAATCGCCCACACGAGAATTCATTGTGGCGACAGAGATAGGAATTTTGCACCAACTTCGTAAACAGAACCCCGATAAAACATTCATCCCAGCCCATCGCGAAGCCGTCTGTCAGTACATGAAGATGATCACGTTAGAAAATCTACGTCGCTCGCTGCGCGAGATGATTTATCGGGTGATCGTTCCTGAGGAAATTGCTCGCCGCGCTCGGCGCTCCATTGAGCGAATGCTTGAGCTAGCGTGACGCTCCGCGTGGAGACGAGTATTGGCGCAAGTGCAACGCGGCAGCGCCAAGGATGCCGACATCCTCCTTGAAGTGAGCGCCAACGATGGGCGTGTTAGCGACGAAGGGATTGAGCGTGTAGCTGGGCAGATGCGCCCTGATCGTGTCGAACAGCAAGTCACCGATGGCAGAGACGCCACCGCCGATGATGACGACATCCGGGTCAAGCAAGTTAAGCATCCCGCCCAGCCAAATGGACAGGTATAGACCGGTTTCCTCAATGAGCTGCCCAGCCAGCGCGTCGCCTTGTTGAGCGGCTTGCGCGATCACGATCGGGTTGATGCGGGATACATCGCCGTCGACAAGGTCTAGGATTTTGCTTGGCGTCGCTGACGTTGTAATGCGCTCCACCGCACGCTTAGTCAACGCTGTGCCTGAAGCGTAGGCCTCAATGCAGCCGCGCCTTCCACAACCGCACAATCGGCCTTGATGGTCAATGGTGACATGACCACCCTCGCCGGCTGAGCCATTCTTTCCATGATAAATGCGTTGGCGGTGGATTAGGCCGGTGCCGATACCTGTGCTGACGGTCACGTACAGCACATGATCGTAGCCCACGCCCGCGCCAAACAGCGCTTCAGCCAAACCCGCGGCGTTTGCATCGTTGTCAACCAGAGTTGGTTTCCCAAAGCGGGCCTGTACCAGCTCCAACAAAGGAACATTTTTGAACGCAGGAATGTTCGGCGCATGGAAGATGACGCCGTGTTGTGGGTCCAGCGGCCCTGGAGCGACCACACCGATGCCGGCGATTTGATCGAGTGTGATCGAGCCTTGGCTGAGCGTTCGTTCGATGGATTCATAAATCTGCTGCATGACGACGTTCAGATCGTCGTCCGGTGGTGTGGGTGAGAGCGTTTTAGTCACGATGGTGTTGGTCGCAGCGACCACGCCTGTGGCTATTTTCGTTCCTCCCACATCAACACCGAGAATCAAAGGTTCTTTATCTTTCATTCTCACATCCGCCCGAAGCGTGAAATGGCGCGACGCAGACTATATGTGAGCGATTCGTTTGGTGTCAAGCAATAAGAATTTTCTTAATGTGGCGCTTGACAGATCGAGCGGCTTGTTATAAGGTCATGACAACTCGGCTAATAGGAAGGGTAGTTTGAAGCCTCTGTCGAGGAACGAAACGACAGCGGTGAGCCGTTTTTCACGAGCACGCCGGAGGCGGCAGCCTGCCTATACCAGCACTCCTTCAGCAGCGATGCGGTCTTGCAGTAAATTTGCAGTTGCTCGCTGCCAGCTTGCTAGAGGTCAGTCTCAAGGTTTATAAGTTGGGGGTCATGATGAAGCGAGAAAATGGCCAACGGCGTAGAGTAACTGATTTCTTGATAACTCTTGCCATCGTGCTTGCTTTGTTCGAGTCGGTGAGTGGCCAACCAAGCGGTGAAATTCGTGGGCAGATCACCGACCCGACCGGCGCTGCATTATCAGGGGCATTGGTCTCCGTCAAGAACCTCGCTACTGAGTTAGAACAAGAGGCGATCACCGATAGTGCTGGCCGATTTGTTTTTGGCGGGATTTCGATTGGCATCTATCGCGTCAAGGTTCAGCTGACAGGCTTTTCTGACGCGGCGCGGACCGTGACGTTGGCTGAGCCTGGCGAGGTGCTCGAAGTGAATTTTGAGATCGCGCCGGGCAGTATTGCTGAGACAGTGACGGTGACGGCCAGTCGTGGTGAGCGCGATGTGCTGGAGGTGCCGGTTCGCGCTTCTGTGCAATTGGAGGAGATCATTCATCGTGAGAATCCGGCGACCACCGGAGATGTTTTATTGAGCTTGCCCAGTTTGACGCCGGTCAACAGTGGTCCGTACTTGGTGCGGCCGCGCCTACGCGGTTTGGATTCGACGCGCCTTGTGTTGATGGTTGATGGCGAGCGGCTGAACACCGCGCGGGTGGCCACCGACCGCGCAGGCCCAGAATTAGGGCTGGTTGATCCAAGTCAGGTCCAGTCCATCGAGGTCGTGCATGGGGCTGGCTCGGCGCTGTATGGCACGGATGCGCTCTCAGGAACAATCAACGTGATTACGGATATGCCTGAGCCGACCGACCGACGGTTCAGAGTTGGTGGGAGCTTTAACGGCTTTTTCAGTTCCAATGAGATTGCGCGGCGGGGCACGGGCAAACTGGACATCGCCGGTCGCAAGTTCGCTGTCAGAACCTCTCTGATGTTGGAGCGGTTTCCCAACTACAACGCGGGGCGACCGTACGGTGAGTCTTCTGTGCCTGTCATTCAGCCGGTCACGGTCTTTAGCGACACGGCAACCACGAATCCGGCGGTGCTTGTTCCTCCGCCGGGGCGGGTCATTCAGCAGATCCTGCTCGGAATTGCTCCAGACCCGTTCAATGCGCCGTTTACGCGCACGAGCTCAGAAATTCCTAACTCGCAGTCGCACGGCAGCAATCTCAGCCTGACGGGGCGCATCTTTCCTGCGACAGGTCACTCGATTCGACTGCGGTTAACCCAGCGTCGCACGTCATTCATCGGGTTCCCAGACTTCAAGCAGCCGACCTTTTTCCAGGTCATCAATCTTCCGTTTAGCGATTTGGACAAGGCGAGCCTGCGGTATGACGGGTCTGGTTTTTCGTCGTGGTTGACGCGAATTTCTGGTGGCGGTTACTGGCAGGATCAAGACCGTCTGCTGCGAAATGATTTTACGGTTCTCGGCGTAAGCCCCGTTGCCGACATCCCGAATCGTGATAATCTGACGCGCGTTTCTGTTTTGAGCAATACTCGTCAGAACGTGAAATCATTCGGGTTTAATGCGAACGCTGGGTTGTTAGTGGCGGGCAAGAATGTGCTCACGGTGGGCATGGATTTCTTCCGCGATCACAGTCGAGACACGCGCACAACCATGACGCGGGTTGAAATCATTGGGCAGGGCGACCGCGTGACAAGGCGAGCGCGGCTTTTCTCAACGCCGAGCGTCATTGTTCCCAGCGCGATCAGTCAACCGCAGCGCGTGCCGATTGCCAGGTTTCGTAACGCTGCCTTTTTTGTCGAGGATGAGCTGGAGGTCAACCGTTGGTTGCGACTGCTGGGCAGTTTCCGTGTGGATCGCATCAAGGTGGAAACCCTCCCGACTGTCGGATACGTTCCGCGCATCCCCAACGCAGACCCGCCGTTTGATCCGGAGACGTTTCCTGCTGCCGGGGGGGATACGATCAGCAGAACGGCATACACCGGCAATTTTGGTTTTGTCCTTCGGCCGCGCGATGTGCTCAGCGTGACAGCCCGCATTGGCCGAAGTTTCCGTCATCCGAACCTCGAAGAACTATTGTTTTATGGGCCTGCCACCATTGGGGCAATCGTGCCGAATCTGAAGGTCAAGCCGGAGCAGGGCGTCAATCTGGACATTGGGGCGAAGCTGCGCACGGCGCGGCTGGCCGGCGAGTTCACCTACTTCAACAACACGTTCACCAACTTCATCTCGACTGAAATTGTCACGGTCGCCAAGGATGACGCCGAGTTTGCCAATGGAAGCCCGATTTCGCAAGCTGGCAACTTCCTATCCAGGCTCCGCATTCAAGGCATCGAGGCGAATCTGGAGCTGCCTATATCCTATCGCACCACGGTCTTCACCTGGTTTGGGAATTTGCATTACTTGCATGGTGAAATCCTGCGCGGCAAGACGGCTCTGAGGACAACATCGGGCATTCGCGAAGTGGACATTGACGGCGCGCCAGCGGACAACATTTCTCCGTTCAAGTCGGTGCTCGGCGTGCGCTGGAATGACGGCCCGTTCCGCTACTGGTGGGAGTATAACGTTCGTATTCAGACGCGCGTGAATCGGGTTTCGCCGTTCATCCTGGAGTCTCCGTTTTTGATCCCGCAAGACCTATTCGGTTTGTATGGATTCAGCGTTCACACGGCGCGGGCCGGATATAACTTCAATCGCGAGCGGTACACATTAAGCCTCTCGGTCGCGCTCGAAAATCTTGGGAATAAATTTTATCGCGAGCACTTTCAGTTTGCGCCGGCGCGCGGCCGTAGTTTGACGATCGGAGTAAATTACCGGTTTTTCTAAGAATTTTCTAAGACGTGGACCGTTGTCCACTATCGAGGGTGTAAAGATGTTACGAGCAAAGTCCTCAATGTCGCGAGCAAACCCATTCCAGAGAAATCCCAAGCACGAAATCCGAAATCCCAAATGTTTCGGATTTCGGATTTGGGATTTCGGATTTCCCCTGGCAGGGGCTGTAGTGGGTTTTGCGCTCTCCGTGTGTGTTGCGTTGATGGTCACGCTCATCGCCGCTGTAAGAGCTACTCAGCCGACGGAGTCGCCGATCAAGGTTGATATTGCTTCGTACTTCCCGATCGAGCTGGGTCGCACGTGGACCTATACGTGGCACGTGCAGTTTGCTGATGGGCGTAAAGAGATGGTGATTCGAACCAGGAGCTTTGAAGGGCCTGAGCTTCTGCCCAGCGGTTATGCTTACAAGTTCATCAGCGACTTAGGCGATTACACCTACTGGTCGGTGCAGAACAAGCAGTTGCTGCTGCACGGCGTGATTGAGCCTCATCGCAATATTCGGCTGATGCTCTCGCCGCCGGTTGCAGTCTATTCGCCTGAGCAGGCGGTTGGTCGGCCTTTGTCCACGACCCGCACAACCGATGATGGCGCGGGGACACAGACGTGGACGACCACGATCGAGGGATTTGAAGACGTCGCTACCCCGATGGGCGTTTTTAAGAACTGCTTGAAAATCCGCCTTGAGATGAGCGGTCCGACAGGGCGCACCAAAGCGGTTTACGCTTATGCAAAACAGATGGGGCTCGTCGCCTCCAGTTATCAAGCGTGGATTGGCAACCGGCAGCAGCCGGAGCTTACGGTTCAATCGGCGCTGAAACTGGCCGAGGTGGCAGGTCGCAGCGTTTCCTCGGTGGAGCAATGGGAGAAAGTCCTGGCTGCGCCGATAGTCGCCGCGGCGCCGGCCGATGATCCAGAAGCGCGCAAAGTGTTTCAACAGGCTTATGAGCGGTTATACCGCTGGCCCGCGTCGTTTGCTGGATTTCAGGCAGACTTCCTACTGAAGCGTCGAGAAGGCGATCAGCCAATGGTCGGCTCAGTGGTGGTGACGCCCGACTACAAGGTCAAGGTTCAATGCGCTGACAAGCAGGCCGCCCAGATGGTTGAACATGAAATGGTGCAGGTCGTCACGCATTTGAAGCCCAGGCCTTTCGCCTCTGAGTTTCAGGGCGCTACATTCACCTTTGGCGACCGCGATCCAAACTTGGGCGCCCGAGTGGACGTCACAGGCGGCGCCTCGCGAGCGCGGAGTTTTCGCACCAAGGATGGCGAGATTACGCAAATTGCCCACTCGTTCGGTCGGATTCGCTTTCTGGCCAATCATACCAGCTACATGAAGACGCACGAGCGGAGTTTAATTCCGACCGCTTTTAGCATTACCTACTATTCCAACGAGACGGATCAGGTGATTAGTTACACCGAGTTTCGGGACGAGTACGCGCAGGTCGGGAACTTCTGGCTTCCGCGTCGCCGGATAAAGACTGAAACGCTGAAAGACAAGACAACGCAACTGGAGATTGAACTCACGAATCATCACGTGCACAACAAATAGGGAAACAGCCCTCTTCGAGGGAAATCCGAAATTCCAAATCCGAAATCCCAAACCCTCTTCGAGGGAAATCCGAAATCCGAATCTCGAGATCCGAAACGTTTCGAATTTCGGATTTCGTGCTTCGGATTTCCCCGCAGGGGTCACGAATCACGAGTCACGAATTCTGTGCTAATCTGCGCAATCTGTGGCTCCATTGCATGGATCACGAGTTGAGTTATGCAACTGAAAAACAGAAAAGTTCCGCTCTATTATCAACTGGAAAGCATCTTGCGCGATAAGATTACCTCCGGTGAGTTGAGGCCAGGTGATCGTCTACCGACAGAAGCTCAATTGAGCCGTGAGTACGGGGTCAGTCGCATCACGGTGCGCCAGGCCTTAGCCGCGCTGGTGGACGACGGGTTGATTGAGCGCCGTCAAGGCTCTGGCACCTTTGTGTTGCAGCAAACACCATTGCGGGGCGCGACGCCATTGACGGGATTCATCGAAGACCTGATTGCGATGGGGGTTGAAACAAGCGTCCGCGTTTTGGATGTCGAGGTGGTGGACTCAACAGCCCAGGAGGCCAGTAAGCTAGGATTGGCGCCAGGCACGCCCATCTTTCAGATCAAGCGGCTCCGGTATTATCACAACACCCCGTTTAGTTACGTCTTGATTTACCTGCCAGAGCCAATAGGACGGAAGTTGTCCATCGAAGACCTGACCAAAGGTTCATTGCTCAAAATCCTCGAAGACAAGCAGCACGTTCAATTGGGCGAGGCGTTTCAGGTCATTAGCGCAGCGTTGGCTGATGGGCACGTTGCCAGCTTACTGGAAACGAACATCGGCGCTCCGCTGCTGTCAATTGAGCGGACTGTCTACACGCAGAAGGGCGACCCGATTCAATACGTCAAGACTTACTATCGCAGCGATATGTACTATTACACCGTCCGATTGGCCCGTGCGCGCAAGGGCCGCGCGAGGCGCTGGGTTCATCAGTAGGGACTCCTCCGTGAGTCCAGGAACGTCGCCCGAAGGGCCGCGCGAGGCGCTGCGCTCTGTGCCAGGGCAAAGCGGCGTCGCGCCCTGCGGGCTTGCCGCCGCACTCCAAATGTTTGGTTTTTCACTCTAATCCATTCACTCTTTATGGAGGGCTTGTCATGAAGCAGTCTCGCATTTCCGTGGTCTGTGGTCTGTGGTCCGTGGTCCGACAGCTCATGTTCGTCCCGTCTGTGTTAATCTGTGCAATCTGTGGCTTCGTTTGGTGGGTCAGCCTCGCTGACCTGCGAGTTGCTCATATATCTGGGCAGCAGTCTTCTGATCCGCGCGAGCTGCCGGTGCGCAAGGTCGGTAATTTCGCTTCTGCTGCTGAGGCCTACTTCTCACCGGATGGAAAGCAGTTGATTGTCACCGCGCGGATGCCTGATCATCCCAACCACAACGTCTACATCCTGAACATTGATGGAACCAACGTGCGCCGCATTACTGACAAGGGCCACGATGCCTGCACCTATTTCTTCCCGGATGGCAAGCACATCTTATTCTCGTCTGACCGCGACGCAGACACGTTGCCGCCGGGCAACTACGCCGATAGCGCCAATTATCCTGCCGGCTCGGAAGTCTATGTTGCGAAGATTGATGGAAGCGGCATTCGCCGGCTCACTTTCAACACGGCCTATGAAGCCGAAACGTCGGTTTCGCCCAACGGCAAGTGGATTCTCTACACGTCGAACCAGGACGGCAATCTGGAACTGTACCGCATGACCCCGGATGGCAAGAAAAAGGTCCGCATCACACGAACGCCGGAGCTGCAAGAAGGCGGGGCTTTCTACATGCCTGATGGAAAGCGCATCGTTTTTCGCGCCTGGAAAAAGGGGGAAGAAGCCAACAAAAGTCGGGTCTCGCAGCTCTACCTGATCAACGACGATGGCACAGGACTGCAACAGTTGACCGACACGCAGGAGTTTAATTGGTCGCCCTATCCCTCACCCGACGGCACGCGCATTGTGTTTGCGCATCGCGGCACGGGCGATTTTGAAGTTTACATGTTGAATCTGAAAACAAAGAAAACCACCCGCCTCACCTATCACCCGGCGTTTGACTCTTATCCGGTCTTCTCTCCGGATGGGAAGACGCTGGCCTTTACCTCAAGTCGTGAAGGCGCGCCTGCTATCTATCTGATGGACCTCACACCGGTGCTGGAACAGGACAAATGAGACGGCAGCCCTCTTCCAGGGAAATCCCCAATCCGAATCTCTAAATCCGAAACGTTTCGGATTTCGTGCTTCGGATTTCCCCGGCGGGGGCTTGGGATTTCGTGCTTCGGATTTCCCCGCAGGGGTTTTTGGAGTTTGTCTATGAAACAGCTACGCCTCGCTGTTTGGTACTCTCTGCTAGTGGTATTGCTCTGTCCGTTATGCGCGGTTGCGCAGCCGAGTGGGCAGATATACGGGCGACTGGTAGACCCCAATGGAGCGGCCGTCGTAGGTGCCACGGTCACTCTGCAAAACATCGCCACTGGAGCAGTCATAGAGGCATTCTCTGATGCTGCGGGCCGCTACGAATTCACTGGCGTTGTCATTGGTATTTATCGCGTTCGCGTCAAAGCTGTGGGATTTTCAGAAGTCAGTCGGCAGGTGGAAATAAGCGAACCAGGTGAATCGTCGGAGGTCAATTTTGATCTGTATGCTGGCCGACTAACCGAAGAAGTCACCGTGACGGCCACACGCGGCGAACGAGACGCATTGAGCGTGCCCGTGCGCACCGAGACGCTCGATGAAACCGTCTTAGCACGGCAAAACGTCGCCGGCACGGGCGATGCGTTGTTGAACATACCGAATCTGACGCCGGTCAATAGCGGCCCATATCTAGTGCGACCGCGCCTGCGAGGATTTGATTCGACGCGCCTGCTTATATTGGTGGATGGTGAGCGATTGAACAACTCGCGCACATCCACCGGCGCAGCCGGCGTGGAAGTCGGCCTTATTGATCCAAGCTTGATTGAGACGGTCGAGATCGTGCATGGCGCCGGCTCAGCCTTGTACGGCACGGATGCGTTGTCTGGCACTATCAACATCCTGACGCAGTCACCCCAGCCGATCAAGGATGGCTTCCGTGTGGGAGGCAGTTTCACCGGCTATTACAGCAGCAACGAGCCGGGCCGACGTGGCACAGCCCGATTGGATGTTGCAGGACGGCGGTTCGCCACGCGACTGTCTGGCATGCTCGAACGGTTTGCCAATTATCATGCGGGACGCCCATTCAACGAGTCAAACATCCCGCTGATTCAGGCTGGCACTATTCGCCACGTGACCTATGGCCCAATTCCCGATAACTTCAACGAGCCATTTGTCAGAACCAGCTCGGAGATTCCTAACTCGCAGGTTCATGGCAACAGCCTGAATGCAGTCAGCCGGTTCTTCTTTTCCGAGCGGCAGTCACTGAAGGCGACGTGGCTGCGGCGTCGCGCTCTTGATATTGGCTTTCCCGATTTTACGCCGCCGTATTTCTTCCAGAATATTCGGCTGCCCATCAGCAAGCTCGATAAAGCCAGCATGCGTTACGAAGTGACCGGACTGGCGCCATGGTTCAGTCGGTTAGCTGCCGGCGGCTACTGGCAGCATCAAGATCGGCAGTTGGCCACCGACTTTTTCGTGCTGTCGCGCAGCGAGCCGCGGCCGGGCGACCCACCGTTTGACACGCTCACGCGCGTGGACATTGCCAGCGATACAGGGCAAAACGTCAAAAGCTGGGGCTATGATATACAGGCTAATTTTCTGCTCGGCACAAAGAACCTGCTGACAGCCGGCTCCAGCCTCTTTTACGATCACAGCAAGGACTTTCGTCAGGTTATTGTAGACGTCACGCAACTGGGCTTGCTGACCCGGCCGCCGCGTCCTGTTCGGTTTATCTCGTTGCCGGCGGCGATTGTCCGCGGCGCGGCCAGTTTCGAGCAGCGCGTGCCGATCTCAAATTTCCAGAACCTCGCCTTCTTCGTTCAAGACGAACATGAGCTGAGCGCCGCGCTTCGTGTGATTGGCAGCCTGCGGGTAGATCGCTTCGACATTGATTCGCGCCAGACCCCCAACTACAATCCTCGCCCGCGCCGATTGGGATGCGCGCGCCCGCCTGTTGATCCTGGGACCGTTCCACCCATTGAAGGCATCCGGTTCACTCGAACGACTGTCACAGGCGATGGTGGCGTCGTCTACCGCGTGAAGCCATCTGTCAGTTTGACGGCGCGAGTAGGTCGCAGCTATCGCCACCCGAATCTGTCGGAGCTCTTCTTCTCCGGGCCGGCTGAAGCTGGCACGCTCGTGCCCAACATTGATCTCCGGCCGGAGACGGGCATCAACGTTGACGTGGGAGCCAAAGTGCGGCTGCCTCGGTTCAGCGGCTCGCTGACCTACTTCCATAATCGCTATCGTGACTTTCTCTCCCGTCAACCTGTGGCGGCCTGCCGACCCGAAGATATTCAAGACCCGGCCGACGCTGATCTGGTGGGCACGATTTATCAAGCGCTGAACTTTTCTCGCGTGCGCATCCAGGGCGTAGAGGCCAGCAGCGAGCTGCCCTTTGAGGCGGTTTCGTCGTTTTTCTCGCTGTTTGTTGACTTCAGCTATTTGCATGGCGTGGTGATTGAAGGGCAGAACCCGCTGGCCCAAACCCGGCTTGAAAATGCGCCAGCCAACAATATCACCCCTGCCAAGTTCGTTGGCGGCTTGCGATGGAATGATCGCTCTGGCCGGCTGTGGGGTGAGTATTCGTTTCGCTCCCAATTGCATGTTCATCGTGTCTCACCGATCCTGTTTACCTCTCCGCTGTTGCAAGCGCCCGATCTATGGAACCTCAACGGTTTCACCATTCACACGGTGCGAGCTGGTGTAGAGCTGATTGAGCGCGAACGATCTCGCGTCAGTGTGACGCTTGCGATGGAGAACCTTGGCAACAAGTTTTACCGTGAACAGTTTCAGTATGCCCCGGCCCGTGGTCGCAGTTTCACGCTTGGTCTCACACTCAAGTATTTTTAAGCGCGCGGCGTCCCTATGGGGAAATCCGAAATCCGAATATCTAACTCCGAAACGTTTCGGATTTCGGATTTGGGATTTCCGATTTCCCTCGAAGAGGGCTTCGGATTTCAATTAACAACACTGTGAAGGAGGAAAAATATGGTTCGAATCTCTACGATCGTTTCAGTTGTGGTGCTCATAGCAACATTCGGGTTCTCCCCGATGCCGGTTGTGCAAGCCCAAAACACGTTTGTTGGCGTCTGGCGATTAACGTTGGATTTTTCACCAGGCCCGATTCAAACCTTTGGCGTGATCGTCAAGGCCAGTGAAGGGTACAAGGCTGATGAAGATGGGCCGCAACCACTGACGACATTGGGACATGGACTGGTGATTGGGCCATGTGGGTCAGGACCGGCCGGGCGCGCGATGGGACTGGCCTGGCGCCACGTGCCGCTCAGTGGCAATCCGGCTACCGGCTTTGACATGACATTTGAATTCACCAGCGCGCGGACGCCATTCACGGCCATCATCCGCGCTAGCTTTCCCGCTCAGGGCAACCGAATCACCGGTCAAGCCGCCATTATCGGCGATACCACGGATCCGTCGCGAATAACACCGCCGACCGTGTTCGACCCAGTCCTTGGGCGCGAGGTCAACATGATTCCATTCATCCTGGAGCGCGTTGATTCGTTCCAGTGTGGGTTGATCACCGTTCCGTGATCCCGTGCAATGAAGCCACAGATTACGCAGATTAGCACAGAATTCGTGATTCGTGATTCGTGGTTCGTGATCCGGGTTTGTGATTCGTGATTCGTGATCCGTAACCCTCTTCGAGGGAAATCCGAAATCCCAAGTCCGAAATCCCAAACGTTTCGAGTTTCGGATTTCGTGCTTGGGATTTCCCTCATAGAGGGCTGAAGAGGGCTTCTGTGGCTCGACTGCACGAGTATCAGGGTAAGTCTATCCTCCGGGAGCACGGCATTGCTGTGCCTGAAGGGCAACCGGCCAGCAGCGCCGACGAAGCGCGACGGATTGCCGCCCGGATGCGCCGACCGGTTGTCATCAAAGCGCAGGTGTGGACAACAGGGCGCGCCGGCATCGGCGGGATTCGGTTTGCCGATACGCCGGAGCAAGCTGAGCAGGCAGCTCGCGAGATGCTGGCCATGACCGTGCAAAGTTTTCCGGTCCAGCGCGTGTTGGTCGAAGAGAAGATCGCCATTGAACGAGAATTCTATGCCGGGTTGATTATTGATGACGGCCAGCGAGCGCCGGTGATGATCTTCAGCTCGGTTGGCGGCACAGGGATTGAGCAAATCGCGCGTGCTCATCCCGGTCATGTCAGTCAACAGGTGATTGATGTCACGACAGGGCTGACGTCCTATCAAGCTCGGAATCTGGTTCGTCGAGTCGGCATTCGTGGAACACTGCAAACGCAACTGGCCGACGTTCTGTTGAAACTGTACCGCGTTGCCCGAAGCGTCGAAGCGCGCGCTGCCGAAATCAATCCGCTGGCGCTGACGCCGGCAGGCCAACTGGTAGCTGCTGATTGCCGCATCACGGTTGATGATTATGCTGTGTTTCGTCATCCTGAGTTGGGGATTGAGATTGCTCGCGAGTTGAATCATCCGCCAACCGTGTTGGATCGGATTGCTTATGAGATTGAGAAGAACGACTATCGCGGCACGTTCTACTTCATCCAGATGGAGCAAGAGTTCAGCCCCCAACAGCAGTACGTTGGATTTCACGGCGCTGGCGGCGGCGGCTCGATGATGGCCATGGACGCAATCACGCGCCGAGGCTTCAGGGTCGCCAATTTTTGTGACACCAGCGGCAATCCGCCGGCCTCGAAAGTCTATCGCGCGGCCAAGCTGATCCTGTCGCAGCCGGGCATCGTCGCGTATTTTGGCTCCGGTTCAGGCGTGGCCAGCCAGGAGCAATTTCATCTGGCACGCGCGTTGGTCAAGGCGTTTCGTGAGGAGAACCTCTCTATTCCGGCGGTGATGCGGTTGGGCGGCAACGGCGAGGACGAAGCGGTCGAGATTCTGGAAAACTACACGCGGGATTTGCCAGCGCCTGTCAAAGGCTTCAAGAAGGACGACTCGGTTGAGCAGTGCGCTGACTATTTGCGTCGGTTAGTTGACGAGCGCAGCCGGCAAGCGGCCGACCGTCAGCCCGATCAGCAGCCCAGCGAACCGCTCTTTCGGCTGCCTCTTGGTCCGGTCGAGCGTCCCTATCAGTTCGACATTCGCACAGGTCAAATCACCTACGATCACGCCGTCTGCGCCCGTTGCGAATCGAAAATCTGCGTTCAGGTCTGTGGTCCGCAGATTTTGACGTTGCAGGATGGTTTGCCTGTTTTGGCGATCACTCGTGATGAAGCCAAGAACGGCGGGTGCATTGAATGTCTGGCGTGCGAAGTCGAATGTTGGTTCCATGGTGAGGGCGGCGCGCGCATCAACTTACCGATGCCTGAGCTGCGCGCCGAACAGGAGCGGGTCATGAGCGATCAGGTGCCACGGATGAACACGGATTAACACGGATTCCTGTTTGTGTTTCGCCTTGAAAATCCGCGGAGCGCTTGGGGAGAAAGCGCCGTCGCCGCTTCGCTTTGCCGGCGCACTCCAGAGGTATTTGAATGCACTTTGGAGCGCGGCGGCAAGCCGGCAGGGCGCGACGCCGCTTTGCAAACCCATCCTGTTGCGCCGAGACAGCAATGCCGTACACGACCAGCCCGTCGCTGCTCCCAGCGTGCATCCGTGGTTTCATTTGCGCGCCGTCGGCTGATGATCGTGAGTGATGGCGATTTTGATAGACCAAACCAAGCGCGTGCTGGTGCAGGGCATCACGGGCCGTGAAGGGCTGCTGCGCACACGGCTCATGCTTGAGTATGGAACGCAGGTTGTGGCGGGCTGCACC